>CAZTXK010000060.1:1812-11400 GCA_964617275.1 uncultured Dactylococcopsis sp.
TCCTTATTGGCTTGCCTGTATTCCCTTGGCGGCGATAATTGTTGTTTTGTGGGATGTAGCAGCCCATGCTCAAGGGATTGAGCCACCCCAAAACTTTGACCAATTAAAAATTGTCCTTGACTCGATTTTTCTCCTGTTTGCATCCGTGCTTGTCATCTTCATGAATGCTGGCTTCGGAATGCTAGAAACTGGCTTCTGTCGCCAGAAAAATGCGGTTAACATTCTCTCTAAGAACCTAATTATTTTTGCAGTCGCGACCATCGCTTATTGGGCAATTGGCTATGCCATCATGTATGGAGGCTATGTCAATGATGCTGGAGAATGGGTTGGTGGCAATTCCTTCTTAGGCTACACCGGTTGGTTTTTTGACAATTCCAGTGTTCCTTACACGGGATCAGAATCCTTTGAGGTTAACGAAGAAGGGATGAAAATTACAACCGGAACTCCAGAAGCCATTTCCTTCTTGTTCCAAGTTGCCTTTGCCGCCACAGCAGCGACGATTGTATCTGGTGCAGTTGCCGAACGGGTTAAATTTAGTTCCTTCCTAATTTTTAGTTTCTTACTGGTTGCAATTTCTTACCCCATTACTGGGCATTGGTATTGGGATGGCGGTTGGCTTGCTGATGTTGGCTTTAATGACTTTGCTGGCTCTACCGTTGTCCACTCTGTCGGCGGTTGGGCTGCCCTAGTCGGAGCAATTTTAATTGGCCCCCGCACTGGCAAATATCGTGAAGATGGGGGGGGTAATGCCATTCCCGGTCATAATATGAGTTTAGCCACCCTCGGTTGCTTGATTTTATGGATTGGCTGGTTTGGCTTTAACCCAGGCTCAGAGTTAGCTGCAACGGCAAATGTTCCTTATATTGCGATTACCACTAATTTATCGGCAGCCGCGGGTGCAGTTACCGCAACCGCTACCTCTTGGATCAGAGATAAAAAGCCAGATATCTCCATGATTATTAATGGCATTCTCGGTGGTTTAGTCGGAATTACCGCAGGTTGTGCTTCTGTTAACTATATTTCGGCAATCATTATCGGTGGAATTGCTGGAGTGCTAGTGGTTTTCTCCGTTAGCTTCTTCGATAAGATGAAAGTTGATGATCCCGTCGGTGCGATTTCCGTTCACCTGGTTTGTGGTGCTTGGGGAACCCTTGCTGTGGGAATCTTTGATGGTGATACTGGCATTGGTGCGCAGCTTATTGGCATTGTTGCCATTGGCGCTTTCACCGTTATCTACAGCGCTATTGTCTGGGGAATCTTAAAAGTCCTCTTTGGCATTCGCGTTAGTCCAGAAGAAGAAGTGCAAGGACTGGATATTGGCGAACACGGGATGGAAGCCTACAGTGGCTTTGTCAAAGAGGCTGATGTCTTAACTGGCGGTTACTCCAGTTCCATGAGCCGCAAAGGTGAGGAATTTCCTCGCGGTTCCTAAAGCTAATCCCAATCAACTTAAGTTAACATACGATAGGCAGGCACTCGCCTGCTTTTTTTCTTTGTTGTCTAGTCCAGCAAGCAGGTTTTCTATTATGACTGCAACGACTTCCCACCGTTACCACATTACAACTTTTGGTTGTCAGATGAATAAAGCTGACTCCGAGCGCATGGCCGGTATTTTAGATGCTATGGGGTATGAAGCAGAAGATGATCCCAATTTAGCTGATTTAATCGTTTATAATACTTGCACAATTCGCGATAATGCCGAGCAAAAGGTTTATTCCTATTTAGGACGACAGGCGAAACGGAAACAACGCTCGGGAGATGTAACGCTGGTGGTTGCTGGCTGTGTGGCGCAACAAGAAGGGGAAAAGTTACTACGGCGGGTTCCTGAATTGGATTTAGTGATGGGACCCCAACACGCCAACCGTTTAGGGGATTTGTTGGAACAGGTACAGGAAGGGAATCAGGTGGTTGCCACCGAACCCATCTATATCATGGAAGATATCACGAAACCCAGACGGGATAGCAGTATTAGTGCTTGGGTGAATGTGATTTATGGCTGTAATGAACGCTGTAGCTATTGTGTGGTTCCCAATGTCCGTGGGGTGGAACAATCTCGCACTCCCGAGGCGATTCGCAATGAAATGGAAATTTTGGGGCAACAAGGCTATAAGGAAGTGACGCTGTTAGGGCAAAATATTGATGCCTATGGGCGCGATTTACCCGGTTCTACCCCAGAAGGACGTAATAAGCATACCTTGACGGATTTACTCTATTATGTCCATGATGTGCCTGGGATTGAGCGGATTCGCTTTGCTACCAGTCATCCCCGTTATTTTACGGAACGGCTAATTCGGGCTTGTGCGGAGTTGCCAAAAGTCTGTGAGCATTTCCACATTCCCTTTCAGTCTGGGGATAATGAAATTCTCAAGGCAATGGCTCGCGGTTATACTCACCAGAAATATCGTCGCATTATTGATAAGGTGCGTCACTATATCCCTGATGCGGCAATTAGTGCCGATGCCATTGTGGGCTTCCCTGGGGAAACGGAAGAACAGTTCCAGAATACCTTGCAGTTAGTGGAGGATATTGAGTTTGATCAGTTGAATACGGCGGCTTATTCCCCTCGCCCCGGAACTCCCTCTGCAAAATGGGAAAATCAACTCAGCGAGGAAGTGAAAAGTGATCGCCTGCAACGACTGAATCATTTGGTTTCTACTAAGGCAGCTGCGCGATCGCGCCGTTATCTCAATCGTACTGAAGAAGTCTTAGTGGAAGGGCAAAACCCGAAAGATAGTTCCCAAGTGATGGGGCGTACTCGTACCAACCGTTTAACTTTCTTTGCTGGCGATATTGAACAGTTAAAAGGACAACAGGTTCCTGTCAAAATTACCGATGTGAGAGCCTTTAGTCTCACGGGAGAAATGATGGTTCCTATGCCTGTAAAATAGCTTCTTCTTGGAGAAACTGAAGAACTTTGGTTTTGATTTGTTCGGAAGCACAGGCAATGGCATCATGTCCACAGTTCTCTAAAATTTCTAAACGGGAGTTCGGTAGAGATTGCTGCAGTTTTTCGCCGTGATGGAGAGGAAACCAGCGATCGCTGTCTCCCCAGAGAATTAAAGCGGGACAGTGGATATGAGGGAGGTTGTCATGAACATAGCTGATTAAATTGGGCTGTTGTTGCTCTAGGTATTGAATTTCCCGCGCTGCCTGTTGTAGGGTTTGGGTAAAGTGCGCGATCGCGCCCATATTCTCAATAAAGGGATAAGTGAGGGCATAAACATCTTCATACGTCACCAGATCAGGGCTAGTTACTACATCCCGACGAGCATACCGAACCACCTCTCGCACCACTGGGGCTAAGGGCTTCACTAAGCGAGAGTGATCAATCCCTTTAACTAAATCTAAAGGAACGCCTGCTAACCAGCGCATTCCAGCACTCGGTAATTCTTGCGGAAATATCGCCGCATTAATCAAGACTAAACCGGCAAAGTGTTGAGGATAATCAATGGCAGCCGCTAGAGAAACCAAACCGCCTAAGGATTGTGCAATTATCGTTGCCGGTTGATCACATAGCGCCTCAATGACTTGTGCTAACTCTTGTTGTAACTGAGTAATTTCCCATTGTTCAGGTTTATCAGAAAAACCATGTCCCGTAAAATCAAAAGCAATAACGCGATAATTCTTCGCTAAAATCGGAATCAGTCGTCGCCAACTATAACTCCAGCTTCCAATCCCATGTAAAAAAATAATCGGTTTGCCAGCCCCAATTTCGCCATAAGCTAAGTGATGGATTGCCCCATCAGGACTCCGAACTGGCAACATTTTTTGTCCTTCGGGAAATGTCCTTTGCCACCATTTTTCCATGATCTTCACCTTCCCTCAAAGAGATAGCTAACCAATTGATTACTGATTCTGTGGTTGTAAATTAAATATAACAAATAACTCCAACTCAAGGAAAATCTTAACCCTTTCCTAAAGAAAAGATAACCTCTACATAATATTTAATATAGGATGACAATTTGGAGAGTTGATAATGTCAAATTTCTTATTTGTAAGTGATCTTGATAATACATTAATTGGAGACGATCAAAGCCTCGAAAATCTAAATAGAAAACTACAGCAAAGTCGAGAAAAAAATGGCACACAAATTGTCTATGCCACAGGGCGATCACTGTTTTTATATCAGCAATTAAGCCAACAAAAACCCTTACTATATCCAGATGCACTTATTGCCTCAGTGGGAACAGAAATCTATTTTGATCCTGAAACCGAAACCATGGATCAAGACTGGGAAAATTATCTATCACAAAACTGGCATCCCAATCAAATTTTAGAAGTTACGAAGGACTTTTCTGAATTAATTCCCCAACCTGACTTTGAACAAGGACAATTTAAAGTTAGTTTTAATCTTTCTTCACAGGCGTTACAAGATATCTTAACTCCTCTCAAGCAAGCCTTTAAGGAAGCGAATCTAGATGTCAAACTCATTTATAGTGGCGGTCAAGATTTAGACATCATACCCAAACTAGCAGATAAAGGGTTAGCCGTGCAGTTCTTACAACGGAAATTAAAAATAAGCGATGAAAACACCATTGTCTGTGGCGATTCAGGAAATGATATTGCCCTTTTTGAAACAGGAAACCCGAAAGGAATTTTAGTGGGAAATGCTCAACCTGAAGTTAAAAAATGGTATCAAAACAATGCAACCGAATATCGTTATTTAGCTCAACAAAATTATGCCGCAGGAATTATCGAAGGGTTAGAATACTTTGAACTGATTGAATAAAGTTCTATGTTCGTTGTTTGTCCTTCGTCCTTTGTCAACCAATAACGAATAACCAATAACAAATAACCAATAACAAATAACCAATAACTATGAACGAACCCTTAATTGAACTCAAAGGAATTTCTAAAAAATTTGGTGAAACTGTCATTCTTGATGAAATTGATCTCACAATTTATGATGGAGAAGCCCTAGTCATTATTGGCCCCTCAGGAACAGGAAAATCAACAATATTGAGAATTATTGCAGGGTTGCTTGCTCCTGATAGTGGGGAAATTTATATTAAAGGAGAGAAAAGAGAAGGTTTAATTGAAGACCATAAAGACAGCATTCACATTGGGATGGTCTTTCAACAAGCTGCCTTGTTTGACTCTTTAACCGTGGATGAAAATGTTGGCTTTTTTCTCTATCAAAACACAAATTTACCTCGAAAAAAAATCCGAAAATTAGTAGAAGAAAACCTAGAAATGGTGGGGTTACCCGGAACTGCTGATCTTGCTCCGGCTCAACTTTCTGGGGGGATGAAAAAACGAGTTAGCTTCGCCAGGGCAATTATGTCTGATCCTGATAATCCTGACAGCTGCCCGGCTACTATTTTATATGACGAACCGACAGCAGGGCTAGATCCCATTGCTTCCACTGTTATTGAAGACTTAGTGCGTCAATTACAAAACAAAAACACAGGATGTGGCACGTATGTTATGGTAAGCCACCAAGATAGTACGATTCGTCGTACCGCTGATCGGGTAATCTTTCTCTATGGAGGGAAAGTGCAATGGGAAGGAAATGTTGATGAAATTGATACCACAGACCATGCCATGGTCCGACAATTTTTTAGTGCAAGTGTTGAAGGGCCAATTCGAGTAATTGGGAGTTAAATCATTGACAAGTGATCATTAACAATTAATAATTAAACACATCTAAGGGTTCGCTCCTACAGTCAAATAAATAAGGATTAAAAAATGCGATCGCGTACCGTTCGAGAAGGCTCTGTTGGCTTACTAATTCTAGCCGGATTCCTATTATTTGGCGGAATTTTTGTCTGGCTAAGAGGGTTTAGACTAGGACAAGATAGTTATAAAATTACCGCTAAGTTTAGCAATGCCAATCGCGTAATTGCTGGTTCACCAGTTCGCTATCGAGGCGTGAGAGTAGGAGAAGTAGAGAAAATTAAACCCCAAGCCAATGGCGTTGCGATTGTGATTAAAATTAATGATGTTGATCTGAGCCTTCCTCGACAAGGCTTATTAGTCGAAGCGAATCAATCAGGATTAGTGGGAGAAACCTCAATTGATATTATTCCACAAATGGAACTCGCCTCTGAACAGGCGGAAATTAGCCCGATTAGCGAGGATTGTGATTCAACAATTGTGGTGTGTGAAAATGATACAGTACAAGGAGAAGTGGGAGCGAGTTTAGATGTTTTAATCCGTAATACTTCCGAAGCGGCAGAATTAGTTAGTGATCCCGAATTATTTGAACAAATCAAACAACTTGCCGCTAGTAGTACCGAAGCAGCAGAGGGAATTGCTGAGGTGAGTCGAGAAGTATCAGAGATTTCCCAAACAGTGACAAGACAATTAGAAATTTTAACCGCTACCACAGAAGAAACTGGGAAAGAAGTAGCTGCTACGGCAAAAGAAACCCAAGCGTTAATTCGGAATCTTAACAGTGTGGTTTCAAGAAATCAAGATAATGTGGAAAAAACACTATCTGAAACCCAATCCTTAGTGGATAATTTAAATCGCATTGTTGTTGCTAATGAAGATAATATCGACACCACCCTTTCTGAAATCAGTCAAACCAGTCAAGAATTAAATCGGGTGATGCAAGCCCTAGCACCTGCTCTAGAAAAAACTGATACGGAACAGTTAATCACTAACTTAGAAACCTTAACCGCCAATGCAGCAGAAACCTCAGAAAATCTTAAAAATGCTTCCGAAACCCTAGGTAGTTCTGAAAACTTAATGCTACTCCAACAAACCCTCGACTCAGCAAGAGCAACCTTTGAAAATACTCAAAAAATTACCTCTGATCTTGATGAATTAACTGGAGATCCTGAATTTAGACGTAATTTAGAAAAATTAATCGAAGGCTTAAGTGATCTCCTGTCCTCCACGCAACAATTAGAGCAACAATTAGTCGCGGCGGAGAGGAAAAAACAACTCGAAGCAAAAGAAAATTAATATAGCAATATGATCTCATTTGTAAAAAGCAGTTATAGGTTTAATCCCCCCTAACCCCCCTTTGTAAGGGGGGAATTAAAGGGGGGATCCTAGGTAAAAATTTACAACTGATTTAGGATTGCTATACCATTTCTAAAATGTTATTTGTTATTCGTTGTTTGTCATACCAATTCTGAAAACTTAAGTTACAGTAGATCCCCCTTCGCGGTTGGGGGGATCGCATCGTAGTGCTAATTTTTAGAAACGGTATCAGAAAGGAATTACACTCGCGCCCAGGAGAGGGAAGAGGATCATTGCACTCAACCAAGGAATTTGAAACTCCATAATGCAACAGTTAAGAATAAATACTTATGACAACGTTTTTTATGATATTAAGAGATGTTAAGCTTTGAAAAGCGGAGAGAAGCAAAAAGCAATAGAAAAATTTAATGGTTTGCAGTTAGTCTCTATGATTCATACTTTGGTTAACCTAGATTTATGAAACTTGCCCTCGATCAATACGCCCATCTGGATTCCCCGATTCACCTTGCGCCTCAGTCTCTGAAGTTAATTGCCCTTGGGGCTTTGATTTTTGCCTTTGCCTTTGTAGAAACCTTACACTTACTCCCGATTATGGTTTTGATTACAGGGATAGTTTTGCGGCTATCTCGACTCCCTTTGCGATTTCTTTTATCCCGTCTGCGCTATCCAGGGGTGTTTATTGCCGCCGTGGTACTGGTTTTACCTTTAGTTTCCGGGGAAACAGTGATCTGGGAAGGGGGAGGAATTGCCATTCGACAAGAAGGGCTGTTGTCAGTGGTGTTGATTGTGACTCGTTTTATTTGTATTTTGACAATTAGTTTAGTGCTATTTGGCACTGCGCCTTTTTTAAGCAGTATTAAGGCGATGCGATCGCTGGGTTTACCTCGGGTCATTGTTGATATGACGCTATTAGCTTATCGTTATCTTGAATCCTTTGGCGACACCTTAACTACGATGCAACGGGCGATGAAATTACGCGGGTTTAAGGCTCATCGTTTTAACTGCCGTAATGCTAGGCTTTTAGCCTCTTTAATGGGAAGTTTATTGGTGCGGAGTTATGAACAATCCCAACAGGTGTATCAGGCGATGATTTTACGGGGGTATGGGTATGAATCATCCCAGCAGGAAGTGGGGTTGCGAGGGGCGTTACAAGTTGCCACGCCTGTGATGCAGTTTTGGTTTTGGTTTACTTGCGCGATCGCGCTTAGTTTGGTTATTGCAGAAGTTATTACTTAATGTTTATGAAAGAATTGACAGAGTTTCCCCAGGTCAAAACATCGGAAGAATGCGCCCTCACCCTTGAGGAATTACAATTTGCTTATCCCCAACAACCCTCAATTCTGGATGGGATTAACCTCACCATCCAACCCGGGGAAAGAGTGGGGTTAATTGGCCCCAATGGCGCTGGGAAAACGACTCTATTTCTCTTGATTTGTGGGATTCTCGAAGCGAAAGTGGGCAATATTTTTGTGTTTGGGGAGGCGGTGAAACCTGGAACCTTTAATCCCAATATTGGGTTAGTGTTTCAAAATCCTGATGATCAACTCTTTTCCCCCACGGTTTGGGAAGATGTCGCTTTTGGCCCCGAGAATTTACAATTATCTCCCTCAAAAGTAAAAGAGCAAGTGGAAGAGGCGTTAGAGATTACTGGCACTTCAGCACTGGCTAATCAGGTTCCTCATCACCTTTCTGGTGGGCAAAAGTGCATGGTTGCCATTGCTACGATTTTAGCCATGCAGCCACAACTTATTTTATATGATGAACCCAGTGCCAATCTTGATTTATATGCCCGCCGTCGTCTGATTGATTTTCTGAAACTCTCCGAACAAACGAGTCTTATTTCTTCTCATGATTTAGAGTTAATTTTAGAGGTCTGCGATCGCGCGATCCTTCTCGATCAAGGTAAAATTATTGCCGATGGCTCTTGCCGTGAAGTGATGGGAAATCAAGCGTTAATGGAAGAACACAGGTTAGAAAAGCCTCATTCTCTCTTTCATCATCATCATTAAATGTTATTCGTTATTGGTTATTGGTTATTTGTTTCAACGGAGGGGTTAAGCTAGGGGGAATCCGCGCGATCGCTGCCTTCTTCTGAAAATTACCTTGCATACCACAAAGCCCTAATATTGTCCACCGTTCTCGGCTCTCTCTGCTTAGGGCTTCACAAAACTTTATGTTTTCGTTGGGGGGGTTGTCAAGGGGGATTTTTCCACGTTAGCCACGAGTGAATGGGGGTTTTAATCGAATATTTTGAAAATTGCGTCTATTCCCCATCATCTTAAGTTTCCCTTATTATAGAAAAAGCAAGTTCCTCTCGTCAAGCCCTTCTGTTTCCCATTCCTTCGTGGCGTGTTAAGTGATATTAAGAATTGGGAAATAAGAAACTCTGATACTTAAGTTACTTTGAGTTTAGTTTTTCTAATCAATAAAAATATTTTCAGGCAGGTTAGATGTTTGCGGTCAGGCTTCTTAATGAAACCACAGCTTAACATCTCTTTCTTACAATTTTAGCACAAAATTCACCTTTTAAGTTGGTTATGGTTAATTTACTTCCCCTCTTTGCTTTGAACTATCATATAATTCACCCTTCGCTCTTCCAACATTGCTTTTACCTCTTCATCTGTTGGTGTTGGTTGATTTGTTTTCAGGAATCCT
>CAZTXK010000061.1:0-11294 GCA_964617275.1 uncultured Dactylococcopsis sp.
ATGGGTCTGGAAGTAGAATCTTTACTCAAGCTGAAATCCTTTATGGATTAGCAATTCTCCCCAAGGGAAAACGAAGGAATGATTTAGAACAAGTCGCTTCCCAAATGTTTGAGGAAGAATTCAAGAATCGCGTACTTCCTTTTGAGCAAACCGCTGCCATTGCCTTTTCTCAAATTGCAGCTGAGCGAAGACAGATGGGTAAACCCATTTCACAAGCTGATGCTCAGATTGCTGCGATTGCTAAATCCTATGATGCTATTTTAGCAACTCGTAATGTTTCAGATTTTAAGGAGTGTCAATTATCTCTAATTAATCCTTGGAATGTCTAAATTTGTTTTCCAAGCGCGATCGCGCTTTCTATTTCAATTAAACTAATCCCTTCCTAGGGATTGAAATACTTCTTCCCAAGTTTCGAGCCATCGCTTTTCTTCACAGAATTCGCTAATCAAATAACAAATAACAAATAACAAATAACAAAGAGATTAAAAAGTTAAAATCCACCGCACCGCCTCTAGTAAATTCTCGGCGGTATAGTCTGGAACCGTCTCATGCTGATAAGAGCCACTTAAAACTGCTTTTCCATAACCCGTTTGCACTAAAATCCCCTTAGCGCCGGCATTATGGGCAAGATCAATGTCCGTGGCTTTATCTCCCACCACAAAACTTTGCCGTAAGTCCAAGTCATACTCCCAAGCCGCTGCCACTAACATTCCTGTATTGGGTTTACGCCACGCACTCCAACAAGTGAATTGGGGATTTGTGCCGCCGGCTGCCGGGCTGAGATAAGGACAGTAATAGAGGGCATTCAAGTAGGCTTGTTCCTCTTTCTCTAATAAGTCCTGTAAGCGTTCATGGAGGGCTTCGACATGATTGAGAGAGTAATAGCCTCTGGCAGGTCCAGATTGATTAGAAATGAGACAACAAAAGAGGTTTTGGTCATTGAGAAGACGCACGGCTTTTGCCGCACTGGGGATGAGATGTAAATCTTCGACCTGATGGAGATACCCTGCTTCTCGGTTTAATACTCCATCACGGTCAAGAAACACTGCTGGTTTAGCCACGCCAAATTTTTTCAAGGACGGAATTAACTTCAATATCAGCGATCGCGCCTGTAGAAGATTGTATCCCAACACAGGATTTATGATCAGGGGGCAATAATTTTTTCTTGTCGGTGGGGCCAAATAAAGCAATGGTATAAGTTCCCACCGCGATCGCCAAGTGCATGGGCGCACTATCAGTACACAACATTAAACTCCCCCCAGCAATCATCGCTGCCAATTTCCCAATATCAGGAGGACTGGTAACTTTTAAGTTGGGGTTCGCCTGTAATAACTCCTCAACCCAACCTTCGTCTTCTGGCCCTTTAACTACAACAATCGGTAAATTGGGCTGTTTGCTTTGGATATCAGCAATGATCTGCTTCCACTTCTGCACGGGATAAATTTTATCAAGACCTTTATCTTGAGCCAGTTGACTGGAACCACCATGAATGACCACATAGTTCCCATCTGTGATTTCTAGACGTTTTTGTTCGTTTTCGGCCCATTGAATATCACTTTTAGGAACATTGACTTCTAAGGGAGGACAAGGGGTATTGAGATTAAGTCCCTGTAATAAGTCATGATACATTTCGGCAGCATATTGTTCCGTTTTGAGGGGAACTGTATTGGATAAAAATAAAGAACCCGCGCTTTCATAGCCGACTCGGATGGGAATCCCATTCAGCCAAAGCAAGAAGCCAACTGTCCAACGTTGACCTAGGGTGAGGGCGACTTCATATTCGCGATCGCGAATAACCCCTAACAGATTCAGATAATCCGCTAAACTGTTACGATTCTTGTAATCAAAGAGTAAAACCTCATTCACATAAGAACAAACGCGATAGGCGGGTTTAGACCGCGGTTCGACTAAAACATCAATCTGGGCTTGAGGATAAGCGTTTTTGAGGTTAACGAGAGTGGGGAAAAACAGGATTTGATCCCCAATTCCACCGGGAACAAGAGCTAAAATTCGCATGATGATGCCTAAATTGATCGGTTTCTGCAATCAGATCAATTTTAATGGCATAGCCGTCGATTCGCACAAGTGATCTTGCTTTAGTTTCGGTTTAAACTCAAAATAGTGAGCAATTAAGTCAGAAATTTCACCGAAAAAGATCATGGAACTGAGAGAATGTTATCGTTTATTGGAACTCGCCCCGAATGCAGGTGTGGAAGACATCAAAGCCTCTTATCGACGCTTGGCAAGACGTTATCATCCTGATGTGAATCCAGACAATCGCGAACAAGCCCATCATAAGTTTATCCAAGTCACGGAAGCCTATAAATATCTTTTGGAACGGGCTTCTAAACGTCAGCCTCAATCCCAGTCTTTTCGTCAACCCAGTCGAGATGAACCGACAGTTACGGTTAAACAAAAACCTCAACCGAATCAGGAAACGAAATCTTCTCCTTCTCCAGAATTTGATCAAAAAGTCAAGTGGGATTCTTATCAACAACTGCAAGACCTCTTAAAACAAGGCAAATTTTCTCGCGCCACTACCTTAGTGGAAAGTTTAGCCAAGCGTTTTCCCCATGACTCAGAAGTGCGACAATGGCAAGCGATCGCGTATCAACGAATGGGGCGACACTTAATTAACGAAGGTAAATTTGATCAGGCTCGAAAGTTCCTTAATAAAGCCCTTAGCACTGATCCGCAAAACCGTTCTCTCTGGTATGAAATCGACCGTGATTTTCAGCGCATTGATCCCTTGTTATGATTGTCCTTTTTAAACCAATGACCAGTGACCAATAACAAATACACCTTTAAAAAATGGTATTAGAAACAGATTTAAACTTCCCTTCAACCATTTTCAAAATCTGACCGATTACCAGAGGAATTAAACTACCACTGAGAATCAAACCCCAGCCTTTTAAACCAGGATTAACAAGGTCTAAAACTGTTGAAATACCGGGAGTATAAGTTCCAAACAGTAATAAAGCCGTACAAATTGCTAGCGCCCCCCAAATGTAGGGATTCACACTAATCTCATTGCGGACCAAGCTAGAATCGGAATCGCGCATATTAAAAACGTGCCAGAGGCGGGCAAAGGCTAAGGTAAGAAAAGAAAGGGTCACTGCTTGCTCTTGGGGAAGCATTAACACCTGCAAAGCAAGGGCGAAAATGCCAAGGACAGTGGCAGCAATAATCACTCCATAAACGCCAATCATTCCCCAATAATAAGGTGTCAGCAAGGCTTCCTGCGGATTGCGAGGAGGACGTTGCATCACATTGCGATTTCCTTGCCCTGCACCTAAGGCCAAAGCTGGAAAAACATCATTCACCGCGTTCAGAAAGAGAATTTGTAAGGGAAGCAGGGGTAGGGGGGCACCGACAAAAGAAGCAATTGCTACAGCGATAATTTCACCGACATTCCCCGAGAGCAAATAAAGGGTGAATTTGCGAATATTGTCAAAAATGGTGCGTCCTTGGGCAATGGCAACGACAATCGTGGCAAAAGCATCATCTTGCAGTACCATATCTGCGGATTCTTTGGCGACTTGGGTTCCTCGTTCCCCCATAGCAATCCCAATATCTGCTTTTTTTAGAGCCGGTGCATCATTAATGCCATCACCGGTCATGGCAATAATAGCATTGTGGCTTTGATGGAGTTTAATCAGATTAAGTTTTTGCTCGGGGGTAACGCGGGCAAAGATTGGGACTTGTAACAACTGTTGTTGTTTGCTGGGAGAAAGTTGGTCAAGATCCTGCAGGACTTTCCCTTGTTCTACTTTGGCATTTTCTTCGGTAATTAACCCTACATCAATGCCGATTTTGCGAGCGGTGACCGCTTGATCGCCAGTGAGCATCAAGACGCGAATGCCGGCTCGATGACAGTCTTGAATCGCTTCTTTCACAGATAGACGCGGTGGATCCACTAAGCCCACTAGCCCTAACCACACGAGATTTTCATAAGGGTCTTGCTCGGGATTCTCCACTTCTTTATACGCTATGGCAAGAACTCGTAAGCCCTCGGATGCCATTTGCTGGCAGCGATCGCGCCATTGTTGGCGGTGTTTCGGCGTAAGAGAGTGCACTTTCTCGTCAAGGCGGTAATGGGTACAAGCAGGCAGCACTGCTTCTAACGCTCCTTTAACCGCAACGCCATAGGCTGCAGTTTGATCCTTCCTTAAAAAAGCAGAATCACCCTTTTTAATTTCATGAATGGTTGCCATCCGTTTACTGTCCGAATCAAAAGCCACCTCACGGACTTCTGGGAAATTTTGCAATAAGGGCTGGCGCTTTAATCCTGCCTTTGCCCCGGCAACGAGAAGGGCAACTTCAGTGGGATCGCCAATGACCGCTTCTTGGTCACTTGCACTAGGGAGGGTTGCATTGTTGCAGAGAACGGAAACAGTTAGTAAGGCTTGCAGCGTCTGATCTTGGTTGGGATCGATTTTCTCCTCATGGTGAAAAAAATCCCCTTGTTGTCCCAGTCCTTGTCCTGTTACGGCAATTTCTCCCTCTGCCATGGCAATTTCCGTTAAGGTCATCTGGTTTTCCGTAAGGGTGCCGGTTTTGTCAGTACAAATAATATTGGTCGCACCGAGGGTTTCCACTGCCGAGAGACGATTCATCAAAGCATTGCGTTTTGCCATGCGCCACATTCCGCGAGCAAGGGCAACTGTCGCCACAATCGGCAGTCCTTCGGGAATTACCGCTACAGCCAGCGCGATCGCGGTTTCCACCATTAATAAAAGCTCTTGCCCGCCGAGGATTCCAGAAACAGCAACGAATATCGCTAGCACTAAGGTTAAGCCCATTAAGCGTTGGCTCAACTGTTCAAGGCGTTTTTCTAAGGGGGTGACTTCCCCTTGCGCTTGTGCCATTAATTTGGAAATGTTGCCCAATTCTGTCTGCATCCCGGTTGCAATCACAACTCCAGTAGCACTTCCCCGAGTAATTGCTGTTCCTTTGAACAAAAGGTTCGTTTTTTCCGCGATGGGTAAGTTGGGATTAAGGGGGTCAATTGTCTTGCTAACCGGTACCGATTCTCCGGTGAGGGCAGATTCATCTGCTTGCAGTTTCGAGCATTGCAACACCCGCAAATCAGCCGCTACCAGATCCCCGCCTTCTAGTAATACAATGTCGCCGGGAACCAGTTCTTCTGTGTTCACTGACTTGACCTGACCATTTCGGCGCACGGCACAATAGGTTTGACTGAGCTTTTGCAAGGCTTCCATCGACTGCACCGCTTTGATTTCCGTGACAAAGCCAATACCTGCATTGAGCGCGATCGCGATTAAAATAGCAATCCCTTCAATCCACTCGCTAAAGACAAATGAGAGCAGGGCGGCAACGGCAAGAAGTCCAATGATCGGGCTTTTAAACTGATCGACAAAAATTTGCCAAGGCGTGCGCCCTTTGACTTTTTGCAGTTGATTTAATCCATAAAGCTGTTGTCGTTTCTCAACTTGCGCGATCGTCAATCCCTGCTGCGGGTCAACGGAGAAATTTTCTAAAACTTCCTCCACCGGTTGCTCACTGGCTGTACGGGGTTGTCTGTCAATATCCAATCTAAGCCTCCCTGCAGATAAACCGGAACCGATTTGGCTAATCTCATCTTACAAAGTTTTAAGGAGAGAGAAAGCATGATCCGCTTCCCCTCTCCAATCAAATCTTTAAAGCATCAAACTGCTGGAGTTACGCCGTCTTATTGAGCAACAACGGAAGTTGCTTTTTCCTGCTTAAAGAACGCCTCTAAAACTTGTTCCGCAATTTGGGAACTGGTTAAACCCACTTCCGCTTGGGCTTGTTCAGGTTTGGCATGATCGACGATTTGATCAGGCACACCAAAGCGTTTCACTGGAACTAGGATATTATTATCCACGAGGGCTTCTGTCACTGCCGAACCAAAGCCGCCCATTAAGCAGCCTTCTTCTAGGGTTGCCACACGCCCGATTTTTTGCGCCAGTGGGAAAATTAATTCCGTGTCTAAGGGTTTAACAAAGCGAGCATTGACCACAGTGGCTTCAATGCCATGTTCACTCAGAATTTCCGCTGCTTGCATACTTGTGGGAACCATCGCCCCATAACCAAGTAAGAGAATATCATCTCCATTACGGAGAATTTCACCTTTGCCAATTTCAACGGGATCCCAACCTTCTTCCATTAAGGGAACACCAATACCATTACCACGGGGATAACGCATGGCAATGGGGCTGTCAGTATGATTAATGCCTGTGACAGTCATTCGCTGCAACTCTGCCTCATCTTTGGGGGCCATCACCACCATATTGGGGAGACACCGCAGATAAGCAATATCATACATTCCTTGGTGGGTGGGACCATCTGCCCCAACAATGCCAGCGCGATCCAAACAGAAGAAGACCGGTAAATTCTGGATACAGACATCATGGATAATCTGATCATACGCCCGTTGTAGGAAAGTGGAATAAATGGCAGCCACAGGGCGCATTCCTTCGCAGGCTAACCCGGCAGCGGTGGTAACGGCGTGTTGTTCAGCAATACCGACATCAATGTACTGATCAGGAAGTTTTTGCTGGAGTTTATCTAAGCCAGTTCCCGTTGCCATGGCTGCCGTAATGCCAATGATGCGGCGATCATTTTCTGCTAGTTTAGTGAGGGCATGGGCAAAGACTTTGCAGTATTTCGGCGGCTTGGGTTTGCTGGAGGGTTCGGCTTTACCAGTGGCAAGATCAAATGCGCCTTGGGCATGATAGCTGACTTGATCTTTTTCCGCGATCGCGTAGCCCTTTCCTTTCGTTGTGGAGACATGAACCAAAACCGGTCCTTGTACCTCATGGGCTTGATTAAAGGTATAAATCAACTCATTGAGATTATGTCCATCAATGGGGCCAAAATACTTAAAGCCTAACTCTTCAATCACTGCCCCAACTTTCGGAACAGCCAACCGTTTCATCCCTTCTTTCACCCGTTCCATTTCTGGGGTTAAAGACTCTCCAAAGAAAGGTAAATGCTTAAATTGTTCTTCGATATTGTCACTTAAAAACTGCATCGGCGGCGATAAACGAACCTTATTCAAATAACGAGAAATCGCCCCAACATTGGGAGAAATGGACATCTCATTATCATTGAGTACCACCATTAAATTGGTATCGGCTAAATGCCCCACGTGGTTAATCGCTTCTAACGCCATACCACCGGTTAAAGCCCCGTCACCAATGACAGAGACAACCTTAAAGTCTTCACCTTTCGCATCTCGGGCTAACGCCATGCCTAAACCGGCAGAAATACTGGTGGAAGCATGACCGGCCCCAAAATGGTCGAATTTGCTCTCACAGCGTTTAAGATAGCCCGCAATGCCGTCTTTTTGCCGTAGAGTATGAAACTGATGATACCGCCCTGTTAGCATTTTATGGGGATAGCCTTGGTGTCCGACATCCCAAATCACTTTATCGCGGTCTAAATCCAGTGTTTGATATAATCCCAGGGTTAGTTCCACCACCCCTAAACCAGGGCCAAGGTGTCCACCGCTCGTAGAAACGGTTTCTAAATGCTTTTCCCGAATTTGCCGAGCGATGGTTTCCAATTGACGAATGGATAGCCCGTGCAACTGGTTAGGATGGGTAATTTCGCTAATGTGCATAAGTTGCTTTGTTTTACAAGTGCTAGCGTCTAAATTTGGCTCTATTATCTTCTACTGTAAAAGATTTGAGGGGGATTATTCTCTGCATTTGTTGTAATTTGCAATATCTTGATCATTTGCTACCGCCAAAAGCATTTCATGATTGCTCACTTACCTTTTCACAGGCGGGTTTCATCGCTAAAAGCAACTCACGAGGATCATTAATTAGAAGATCAGGTTCACCTTTGGCTAAAGCGTCAGCAGTATTGAATCCCCAAGTTACAGCGACGGATCTCACGCCACTTTTTTTGGCTGCTTCAATATCACGAGTTTCATCCCCCACATAAGTCACCCTCTCGGGAGAAACATTTTTTTGAGTTAAACATCGTTTAATGACTTTATCTTTTCCAAAAACATGGAAACTACTTTCGATAAAATTAAAACAATGTAACAGTCCATGTTGTCTTAAAAATTGACTGGCATTATCTTCAGAATTAGAGGTAATAATCCCGAGCTGACAATTATTTTGTTTTAAGGTTTCTAAAACAGTTTCAATGCCTTTGATTGGCGAGATATTTTTAATTTCTGCTTTTAATTCTTGCCTAACTCGTCTCATTAAAAATGGCAGTTGCCACCAGCGAACACGAGATTGTTTAATGACTTCTTTTGCCGTTAAGTTTTGGAAGTGTGCAATTTCTTTTTCGTCTAAAGGAGCAAAACCAAATTCTGGCGCAAGACGATTCGTAATAGAAATCACGCATTCTTTGGTATCAGCAATTGTGCCATCAAAATCAAATATAACAATTTGAGTATCCATTTTTATTAAAACTAATTATTGGGATCGCGATCCCCGTCTTCTTCTAGATTAGCACGAGCATTCCGTCTCCACATCGTCGGCTTAATCCGTCTTAAGGCTGATCCCCGTGTTTTTTCATCCCAATCTTTTTCTTGAAGTTGAGATAATTCTATCAAGTTAGGGGCAAAAAGATCCTCGCGCGGTTGAAAGTCATCACAATCTGTTTCTTTAGCAAACCGTTGATTCCATGGGCAAACTTCTTGACAAATATCACAACCAGCAACCCAACCGTCAAGATTAATATTTTCAGGTAGATTTTCCGCGCGATTTTCAATGGTATGATAAGCAATACATTTATTGGCATCCACGACAAAAGGTTGAGGAAAAGCATCGGTGGGACAAGCCTCTAAACAGCGCGTACAAGTGCCGCAGTGTTCCGTGTGAGGAGTATCTGGCGTTAATTCTAAAGTGGTTAAAACTTCTCCTAAAAATACCCAACTGCCATATTCTCGGGTAATCACATTACTATTTTTAGCAATCCATCCTAATCCTGCTTGTTGTGCCCAAAATTTATCTTGCACAGGACCAGTATCACAATAATATCTGGCTTTAATTGCTTCGTCTTGATCTTCTAACCAACGGGAAAGGGCTTTTAATTTTTTCTGCATTACTTTATGATAGTCTCGCCCCCAAGCATATCGAGACACTTTTCCGGTTTCAGAATCATCAGGTTGCTCATAAGGAGTATAGTAATTTAGGGCTACTGCAATCACTGATTTTACCCCCGAAAGACAAGATTCGAGATCAAAACGTTTCGGATTATTTATCCAATCCATATCCGCATGATATCCTGAGGCTAGCCAGTTTTTTAGACGATTTTGGGCAACAGTTTGTTCATCATTTTTAGCATCGGCAATTCCCACTAAATGAAACCCTAAAGATTTGGCTTTTTCTTTTATTTCTGTACTGGTTAAAACCATTATTAATAATGAATCAAGAAGAGTCGAGAATTAAACAACTTCGTCAGCAGCTACAAGAAGCAAATGAGGCTTATTATGTGCATGACAATCCCATTATGGAAGATGAAGTTTATGATCGTCTTTATCGCGAGTTGCAGGGGTTAGAAGAAAAATATCCTGAATTAATCACCCCTGATAGCCCGACTCAACGGGTGGGAGGAGAGGTTGCAGAAGGATTTGAATCAGTTAAGCATCAAATCCCCCTTTATAGCTTAGAAAATGCTTTTAATGAGGAAGAATTTAGACAATGGGCAGCGCGACATCAGGGGTTAGATTCAGATATTTCCTATGTGTGTGAGTTGAAAATTGATGGTAATGCCTTGGCTTTAACTTATGAGAATGGGGTATTAGTGCGTGGAGTAACGCGAGGAGATGGAGAAACAGGAGAAGAGATTACCAATAATGTTCGTACCATTCCTACCATTCCCTTACGTCTAAAATTAGAGAATCCTCCAGCGCGAGTGGAGGTAAGAGGAGAGGCGTTTTTACCCCGTAAGACGTTTGAAAAAATTAATCAGGCGCGTCAAGAAAAGGGAGAGTCTTTATTTGCTAATCCTCGCAATGCTACTTCCGGAACGTTGCGACAATTTGATCCGAAGGTGGTGGCAAAACGAAAGTTAGATTTTTTTGCTTATACCCTGTATGTGGTGGATGATGACTCTCCTTGGCAACCACAAACTCAAGCATCCTCTTTAGAAGTTTTACAGGAAATGGGGTTTAAGGTAAATCCCCATCGCAAAGTGTGTCAATCTTTAGAAGAAGTGGAAGGGTTTTTCCGAGAATGGGAAGAAAAGCGCAACACCCTCGCTTATGAGGTGGATGGGGTGGTGGTGAAAATTAATTCCTATGGGTTACAAAAAAGGCTTGGATTTACGCAAAAGTTCCCTCGCTGGGCGATCGCGCTCAAATTTCCCCCTGAAGAAGCCCCCAGTCAAATTAAAAATATTACTGTGAATGTCGGCCGCACTGGGGCAATTACGCCACTTGCTCACCTTGAACCTGTCTCTCTAGCAGGAACAACAGTTCAACGGGCAACCCTCCATAATTCTGATTTTATCCAAGAATTAGATGTTCGTATTGGGGATACCGTAGTCGTGAGGAAAGCTGGGGATATTATCCCTGAGATTGTGCGGGTATTGCCAGAATTGCGTCCAGAAGGGGCAACAAGGTTTATTATGCCCCAAGAATGTCCGGAATGCGGCTCAAGTTTAGTACGCCCTGAGGGAGAAGCAATAACGCGCTGTGTGAATGTTTCTTGTCCGGCGATTTTACGGGGGAGTTTAGTGCATTGGGCTTCTCGGGATGCCATGGATATTCAGGGGTTAGGGGAAAAAATGGTGGAAAGTTTGGTCAGTCATCAGTTAGTTACCTCGGTGGCGGATTTATATCGGTTACAAGTTGAGGAGTTAGTCAAATTAGAGAGAATGGGGGAAAAATCGGCGGGTAACTTGGTTAGCGCGATCGCGCGATCGAAACAACAGCCCTGGTCACGGGTACTCTATGGTTTAGGGATTCGCTATGTGGGAAAAGTGAATGCCGGAATTTTAGTGAAGAAATTTCCCACAGTAGAAGCATTAGCCAAGGCAAGTTTAGAAGCGTTACAAGCGGTGGAAGGAATTGGAGAAGAAATCGCGCGATCGCTGTATCAGTGGTTTAGAATTGAAGCTAATCAAAACCTAATCCAAGAGTTAAAGAATTTAGGGCTTAATCTGGGAGAAGATAACCCTACCTCAGAACCGATAACCCAACCCTTAGCAGGAAAAACCTTTGTTCTCACGGGTAAATTTAGCAGTTTTACTCGCAAAGAAGCCCAAACCCTCATTGAAGAAGCAGGGGGAAAAGTTACCAATTCCGTGAGTCAAAAAACTGATTATGTGGTAGTAGGAGAAGA
>CAZTXK010000062.1:0-11226 GCA_964617275.1 uncultured Dactylococcopsis sp.
TTTCAGGGAGAGACGGGCGTAAGCAAAGATAGAGAAATGTTCCGATTAAAGGAATCCAGATGATTGTCTTAAAAAACGAGGAATCATCAATCTTGCGCCGAGTTAAATCATCTAAAAGAAGGGCGGGAAATAGTAAAATTAACAGGCAAAAGTCTAAACTCATGACATGAATAAACCGACTATTTTGCCATTGCTCAATAAAATCATTCCAGTCTCCTTCTATAACTCCTGAAATAAAAATAACGAGAAATAAAATTACTAATAATATATTGATTAGACGCAAATCTAAAATTTTTAAAGACCAGTCTTTTTTCCAGTTACTCAATTCTGGCTTCCGAAACGCAAGATAGGGTAAAATGGCAAATGCTCCCACGCCAAATGATAACACCATAAATATCCAAGCTGGTAGTTTCTGCCCTTTACCATCAATGAGTAATAACGGGGCATACATTAAGGGTAAAACGCCCATGAGATTAAAAATGGCAATAATTAGAGGGTTGATTCCTTCTAGTTCAAAATTAATTAATCTTTCAATCAATTGAGACGTATTGGGATCATTAGGCGGCGCAAGGAGAAAGGCATAGGAAATAAAACTAAGCCAAATGAGGGAAAAAGCAATTTTGTTAATCATAGAAACAAGTTTTTCAGTATTAAAAAAGTGATTTCTAACTATTTTTAGAACTGCGAATAATAAGAAATATAAATTGCGTCCTGTATATTGTACATTGTATATTAAGTAGTTTGTCGTTTATTAGCAGAATTAATATGGGTCGCGCAGAAAAAGTCGTTTTAGCTTATTCCGGTGGAGTGGATACTTCCGTTTGCATTCCCTATCTGAAGGAAGAATGGGGAGTAAAAGAGGTGATTACCCTAGCAGCAGATTTAGGGCAAGGAGAAGATTTAAATCCCATTAAAGAGAAAGCAATGACAGCAGGGGCTTCCATTTCCTTAGTGGAAAATGCCGTGGAACGCTTTATTACCGAGTTTGCCTTCCCTGCTATTCAAGCCAATGCCTTATATGAGAATCAGTATCCCTTATCTACAGCCCTCGCCCGCCCTTTAATTAGCCAGATGTTAGTGGAAGCGGCGGAAAAATATGGGGCAGATGCTGTTGCCCATGGTTGCACAGGCAAAGGGAATGATCAGGTGCGCTTTGATGTCTCGATTATGGCGCTTAATCCAGACTTGAAAATCCTTGCCCCGGCGCGAGAATGGGGCATGAGTCGGGAAGACGCGATCGCGTATGGAGAGAAATGTGGACTGCCAGCACCGGTGAAAAAATCCTCTCCCTACAGTATTGATCAAAATCTTTTAGGACGCAGTATCGAAGCCGGTTCCCTCGAAGATCCCATGACCGAACCCCCAGAAGAAGTATATGGCATGACCAGCGCGATCGCGCAAACTCCCAATGAACCCGAATACATTGATATTGGGTTTGAAAAAGGGATTCCCGTCAGCGTCAATGGCATTAACTATCAGCCAGTTGCCCTCATTGAAACCCTGAACGAACATATTGGCAAACATGGCTTTGGTCGCATTGACATGATGGAAAATCGGGTTGTTGGCATTAAATCCCGAGAAATTTACGAAGCCCCAGCAATGCTTGCCCTAATTTTAGCTCACCGCGACTTAGAAAGTCTCACCCTCACCGCCGATGTCACCCAATATAAGCGTGGCATTGAAGAAACCTATGCCCAACTGATTTATCGCGGCTTGTGGTATAGTCCTCTTAAACAAGCCCTAGAAGGCTTCATTCAGCAAACCCAACAGCGGGTAACGGGAACGGTACGTCTGAAACTTTATAAAGGTAATGCTATGGTAGTGGGTCGTCAATCCGACAATTCTTTATATGCTGAAGATTTAGCCACTTATGGTTCTCAAGACGAATTTGATCACAAAGCCGCCGAAGGATTTATTTATGTTTGGGGCTTACCCACAAAAGTTTGGTCACGCATGAATAAAAAGTAAATTTTTGCTTAGAATCGGGGATTATTTTTCCAATTCCCGACCTTAAAAAACAAACCTAAATTTGGTCTAAAGTTATAAGGCAATTCAATAATTTTTTCCTATGATTGTAAGTAGAAAATCTTCTATCAGTCCTCCATAACTGCATCGAACGCGAATCAAGGAGAAAATCATGGTTAATACAGCGCAATCTCCCAGTTTAGACCGAGATTGCACCACCCTATCGCGCTATGTCTTACAAGAATTGCATAGCTTTTCCGCAGAAGCGCAAGATTTAAGCGCTTTAATGAATCGTGTCGCTCTAGCCGGAAAAATCATTTCTCGTCGTCTTAGTCGCGCTGGAATTGTGGAGGGAGTCTTAGGATTTACGGGAGAAACAAATGTTCAAGGCGAATCCGTCAAAAAAATGGACGTTTACGCCAATGACGTTTTCATCTCCGTTTTTCAGCAAAGTGGGTTAGTTTGCCGTCTCGCCTCCGAGGAAATGGACGAACCTTATTATATTCCTGAAAATTGTCCAATCGGGCGCTACACCCTTTTAATGGATCCCATTGATGGCTCTTCTAACATTGATACCAATCTCAGTGTAGGGTCAATTTTTTCCATTCGCAAGCAAGAAGGGGATGATGTCGATCAGAGTGCCAGCGATTTGTTACAAAACGGACATAAACAAATTGCCGCAGGTTATATCCTGTATGGGGCGAGTACCATGTTGGTTTATACCCTTGGCAATGGCGTTCATTCCTTTACCCTTGACCCCAGCTTAGGGGAATTTATCCTGGCTGAGGAAAATATGCAAGTCCCTGAGTCCGGTTCAGTGTATAGTCTCAATGAAGGAAACTTCTGGCAATGGGAAGAACCCATCCGTGAGTATGTCCGTCATGTTCATCGTCAAGAAGGCTATAGCGCCCGTTATGGAGGAGCCTTAGTTGCAGATTTTCATCGCATCATTCAACAAGGAGGTGTTTTTCTCTACCCCGGAACCGTCAATAAACCAGAAGGAAAGTTACGCTTGTTATATGAGACCGTTCCTTTAGCTTTCTTAATTGAACAGGCGGGTGGCAAAGCTAGCACGGGTACGCAAAGATTAATGGATGTCGTCCCCGAAAAACTCCATGCTCGTTCTCCCCTAGTTATCGGTAGTCCGAAAAATGTAGAGTTAGTGGAATCTTTCTATCAGTAGAACAATTATCGTTAAGTTGAAGCATTCATCAAGGAGAAATTAACAATGACTGTAGCCGATCAAAATCCAATCTTACAAATCGAAAAGGAATATGGTCAAAGCGTCTGGATGGATAATCTCAGCCGTGATATCATTCGCTCTGGGGAACTCAAGCAGTTAACCGAAAGTCGGGGCATTCATGGCATTACCTCGAATCCCAGCATTTTTGAAAAGGCGATCGCGGGAAATCAAATTTACGATGCAGACATTGAAGCGGGGATTAAAGAAGGAAAATCAGTACAAGGGATTTATGAATCCTTAGTGTTTGAAGATATCCGCGAAGCCTGTGACACCCTGCGCCCAATTTATGATGAAACCAATGGACTTGATGGCTATGTCAGCATCGAAGTCCCCCCGACGATCGCGCAGGATACCGAAAGCACCCTCAGTGAAGCCCGCCGTTACTTTAAAGAAATTGGTCGGGAAAATGTCATGATTAAAATTCCCGGGACTGCGGAAGGACTGCCAGCAGTAGAAGCAGCAATTCGGGATGGCATTAATGTTAACATTACCCTTCTGTTCTCGGTGCAAAGCTATATTGACACCGCCTGGGCTTATATTCGCGGTTTAGAAAAACGAGTCGAAGATGGCAACGATATTAGCAAAATCGCCTCTGTCGCCAGTTTCTTCCTCAGTCGGATTGATGTCAAAATCGACAAAATGGTTGATGAGAAGCTGCAACAAGAAACGGATGCGGCGAAACAGGAAAAATTAAAATCAATTAAAGGCAAAGTTGCCATTGCCAATGCCAAAATTGCCTATCAAGAGTTCAAGAAAATCTTTGGCAGCGATCGCTGGAAAGCATTAGAACAAAAAGGCGCACATCTGCAACGTCTTCTCTGGGCAAGTACCGGCACGAAAAATCCTGATTATAGTGATGTCATGTATGTGGACGAATTAGTGGGCAATCATACCGTTAACACCATGCCCCCTGATACCATCGAAGCCTGTGCTGATCACTGTAGCCCCGCCGATCGCATTGAAATGGACATCGACGAAGCCTACAAGCTAATGGAAACCCTAAAAGACCCTGATGTCAATATCGACTTAGATCAAGTCATGGCGGAGTTACTAGACGAAGGAATTGATAAATTCGTTAAACCTTACGAATCCCTCATTTCTTCCCTCGAAAACAAAGTTAAGCAACTCGCAGCCGTTTAGGCTTCTCTTTTAATAGACTGAGTGACAAGGCTCACCCCCTCTCCTTGTCACCCCTTCTCCATCCTTATTATCAAATTCATATTAAAGTTTTAACCCAGGTATGGTCGCAACTAAAGAAAATCCCCTTCGTATTGGCTTACAACAAGAACGAACGCCTGAACCCTCGATTATTATCATCTTTGGCGCGTCTGGAGATTTAACTCAACGCAAACTGGTTCCCGCCCTTTATGATCTCAAACGAGAACATCGCCTCCCTGGGGAATTAACGATTGTCGGCGTGGCAAGGCGAGATTGGAGTCATGACTATTTCCGCGAACAAATGCGGGAGGGCGTAGAAAATTATTCCAATGGCATTGGGAATGAGGAACTTTGGAAAGACTTTGCCGATGGACTCTACTACTGTTCTGGCAACATGGATCAAGAGGAAAGCTACCAGAAATTAAAAGCCTTCCTCTCAGAATTAGATGGCAAACGCGGCACAAGAGGCAATCGGGTTTTTTACTTAGCCGTTTCTCCCAAATTCTTTCCTGAGGCGATTCAACAGTTGGGGAAAGCGGGAATGCTGCAAGATCCCAACAAGCAACGCTTAGTGATTGAGAAGCCCTTTGGGAAAGACCTTGCCTCGGCGCGATCGCTGAATCGTACCGTGCAAGATGTTTGCTATGAAAACCAAGTTTATCGCATTGACCACTATCTAGGGAAAGAAACGGTACAAAACTTATTAGTGTTCCGCTTTGCCAATGCCATTTTTGAACCCTTATGGAATCGCCAATTTGTGGATCATGTGCAGATTACCGTTGCCGAAACTGTGGGGGTAGAAGATCGCGCTGGCTATTATGAAACCTCAGGCGCACTGCGGGATATGGTGCAAAACCACCTCATGCAGTTAGTTTCTTTAACGGCGATGGAAGCCCCCAATTCCCTTGATGCCGATAGTATTCGCACGGAAAAAACGAAGGCGTTACAGTCTTTTTATCTCGCTGATCCCAATAATCTCGATAATTGTGCCATTCGCGGACAATATAGCAAGGGTTGGATGAAAGGAAAGCCCGTTCTGGGATATCGCGAGGAAAATGGCGTTGATCCCAACTCCACAACGCCTACCTTTGCCGCATTAAAACTCTATTGTGATAACTGGCGGTGGAAAGGCGTTCCTTTCTATCTCCGCACGGGAAAACGCTTACCGAAGAAAGTGACCGAAGTTGCCATTCAATTTCGAGAAGTTCCCCTCCTGATTTTCCAATCCGCTGCCCAACAAACCAATCCTAATGTCCTAACGATGCGGATTCAGCCTAATGAGGGAATTTCACTGCGGTTTGAGGCAAAAATGCCGGGACCGGAATTAAGAACGCGATCGGTGGATATGGACTTTAGTTATGGATCATCCTTTGGCATGGCAACGGCTGATGCCTATAATCGCCTTCTCCTTGACTGTATGTTAGGCGATCAAACCTTATTTACTCGTTCCGATGAGGTAGAAGAGGCTTGGCGAATTTTAAGTCCCGTTTTATCGGTTTGGGATACAGCTAGCGATCCCAGTTTAGTTCCCCAGTATGAAGCAGGAACTTGGGAACCCTTAGAAGCAGAAGCCTTGATTAATCAAGATGGTCGGAATTGGCGACGATTATAAACAATTATTTGAACGTTAAACACTTATAGCGAGGCAAGATGATGACACAATCTCCACCACTTTTATCGTTACAAAATCCCAAAGATGTTTCCATTGAGGAAATTGAAGCGGAACTCAATGAAATTTGGCAGAACAATCATGCCGCGGATAGTGGAACGATCGCGACTCGGGCAACTACCTTTACCATGGTAATTTATGAGTCAGAAGAAAAATCTGATGATAGCGCGATCGCGGAAACCCTCGCTTCTAGCAACCCCGGTCGCATTATTGCCCTTTACCCCACCGAAACCGAGGATGAAGGAGTATCAGCGCAAGTTTCGGCATATTGCCCCATTCAAAAACAAGGAAGTAACAGTCTAGTCTGCTGTGAATATATTAACCTCACAGGAACTCCCGAGGCTTTAGAACGAATTGGGGGCATGGTTTCTGCTTTAATGCTGAGTGATTTACCTCGCTTCCTCTGGTGGAAGAGACAGCCGCAACCGAAATCTGATCTCTTTCAACGTCTTGCGAGTCATAGCGATACGGTGGTTATTGATTCCAGCACCTTTGAACAAACAGAAGCAGAATTACAATGTGTCGGTCAACTTCTCTCAGAGGGGATAGTGTTTGCTGATCTCAATTGGCGACGTTTATCCGCTTGGCAAGAATTAACCGCAGAAGCCTTTGATCCGCCTGAAAGACGAAGTGCTTTAACCGAAGTGGATCAAGTCACCATTGACTATGAACAAGGGAATCCTTCGCAGGCGTTAATGTTTCTCGGCTGGTTAGCATCCCGCCTACGATGGGAACCGATTTCCTATGACTATGAAGGGGGAGACTACGATATTCGACGGGTTAAGCTGCAAAATGAGGAACAAAAAGAAATTGTTGCTGAACTAGCAGGGATTCCCACTGATGCTGGAGAGATTCCGGGAGACTTAATTAGTATTCGTCTTAGTTCTACCAATTTAGAGGCAGATTGCTGTACGGTTCTCTGTTCTGAAACCACAGGCTGTATGCGAATGGAAGCCGGTGGCGGCGCACAATCTTGTCGCATTCAGCAGGTAACGCCGCTATTTGACCAAAAAACGGAACAATTGCTGCTTAAACAAGTTCAACGTTGGGGACGAGAAGTTTTATATGAAGAAAGCATGACCCCCACTTATAAAATGTTGCAATTGCGATCTTGATTCCTTCTGGGGTTGGGGAGTTGTGCTGGGTTTGCTAGCCTCAACCCCACCCAAGTTTTAAGTTTCATCAGAATCCACTCGTAACAATTCCTGAAGCATCAATGTAACGTCCTCGGGATCAATAAATTCCTCGGAACTAGGACCGGCGAGAAACTCTTGCACGGTCATTTTTTTATCTCGAAAGTCTCTAACAAAATCTCGAACTTCCGTAATGGCTTCTAGTTGCATTTCTGCTTCTTCCACAGTTTCTTGTAAGGGATCAATTCCCGCTTTCGTGGCGCGACGATATTCGGTGACAATTTCTCCTTCCGAGGTATTTCTAAGATAGCGTAATTCTTGCTTAATTTCCTCATATTGCTGTCTTAAAACATTATTATCATGAGTTAACCGATCGCGCTCTTTTTCTAAACTATTCTCTTCATTTTCAGCAACTGCAATTAAGTCTTCATTATGTTGTTTGCGTTCAATTTCTAACAGTTTAGCAAAGTCTCCAGCTTGGTAGGCTTCATTTACCTGCTGCATAATCGCCGTGTATTGATCTTGCGTCTGTTGATCAGTGACTTTATCAGGATGAAAGCGACTCGCTAACCGCAAAAAAGTTTCCCTGATTTCTCCTTGATTCGGAGGCGGTGCTGAGGTTTCTTTAGGTGGAGTGGACTCGCTTTTTTCCTCAGAAAACTCCTTTTTTTGATAGGAAGAAAACCCTTTCGACTCCTCTTGATAGTTGGGGCTAATAATCCCCTCGTTTTTTAGAGAATTATAAATTTCTTGAATCTTTTTGCGATTTTTCTTCCCAATTTTTCGATTTTTAGAAATTTCAGCAAATAAGCGATGAATTTCTTGATCGCGCTCCATGATTTCTTGGAAAATGGGCGTACAACGAGAAAATACCTCCCTTGATATATCTTGGAGTTGATTGACAAGGTTCGTTAGTTCAGTGCGCTTACGTTTAATCTGCTTCAGAAGCCATTGCTGATCCTGTTTGAGGGCTTCAATTTGATGATGAAGGGAAGATTTAGCGAGACGGCTCGCTGATTTTTGCTTAGAGGAGGACATGGCTTCTATTGGCTAGGAGGTGAGTTTCTTGATTAAGATTCTAAGCGATGAGAGAGATCAGGTTCAACAAAAAGGATGACATCCACTGATTTCCTTTCTCAACTGACTAAGAAACGTTATAACTTGTTTTATTTATCATCTAACATTTTTGGCAACCAGCGTTTCCGCCATTGAGTCGTTGTTTCTAAAGTAGAATTTTGCTGCTCTTGTTGGCGACGTTGAAGAATTGTTACTACCGAATCTTCTAATGTCAAATCTCGATAGGGAATAGCGGCTCGGGTTTGTTGATGTTCGATATCTTGTTCCAATAACGGAGGTAAATTGTCTTGTTTCCAACTGGCAACTGTAGAACGGCGGTTCATCCCCATCGTCGAACTATAAGCCAGTCCAGCTAAACTGAGAGCAGTTCGCATCGCAGCGGCACAAGAATAGGTGGTCAGTCGTCCGTTTTCGTGAAGACATTGGGCGACAAGAGCAATAAATTCTACTGTCCAAAGTTGAGGGCAATGCGGCGGCGAAAAGGGATCAAGAAAGATTGCATCAGCCAAAAAGTTTCTGGCGATCACTTGTTGAATGGTTTGTCGGGCATCGCCAATTAAAAGTTGTCCTTGAAAGTCTGTTTGATTTACTTGTTGTTGGTGGGCAAGGGTGGTGAGTAAATTGGGAATCGGAGCTGACCAAGCATCGAGGAGTTTATGATCAATGGTGGCTTCGGGAACACTATAATCTAATTCCAAGGCAATGAGTTCAATGTGACAATGGGGATTAGTCTTCCAAATTGCTTCCATTGCCGAAGCCGTGTTGTAGCCTAGACCATAACAAATATCGAGCAGCTTGATGGAGGATTGCGCTTGGGCTTTTTCCTCTAAAGCAGCAGGAATAATAAATTTTTCTTGGGCTTCTTGTTTTGCCCCCTGTTGAGAGTGAAATGTTTCTTCAAAGTCGGGGGAAAAGAAGGTATAAGAGCCGTCATAGGTGGGTTCGGGGGTAAAACTCATGATGGTAAAAGGCGAGCTTGAATGATCGGTAAACGAACGGTAAAGCAACTTCCTTTACCGAGGGTGGAAGTAACTGTTATTTTACCACCATGCTGGGCAGCGATCGCGCTAGCAATGGGCAATCCCAACCCAGTTCCGCCTTTAGATTGGGAACGCGATTGATCGGCTCGCCAAAACCGCTTAAACACCAGAGCCTGTTCTTGGGGAGAAATTCCCACTCCTGTATCAATCACACTTACTTGACAATAACGGTGAGCAGTCGTTGAGCGAATAGTTACACTTCCTCCCTCAGGGGTGTGTTGCAGAGCATTTCGGAGTAAGTTGGCAAATAGACGATACAGTTGCTCCCCATCGCCCATGATTGTTGCATCTTCTCTAATTTCTAGATTTAGGGCCACCCCTGCTTGTTCGGCACTTGCTTCAAATAATTCTACTAAGTCTTGTAAAATATCCTCTAGAGATAGCTGGCGTTGCGAGGGAGCTTTCGAGACATCATTGGCATCAGCACGAGCCAAAAATAGTAAGTTTTCTACTAAATTTCCCATTTGTTCGGTGGCACTCGCGATCGCGCTCACTTTTTTTAAATCCTTCTCCTGAAAACGTTCGGGATGATTTTGCATAATCTGCACCGAACTTTTAATTACGGCTAAGGGGCTACGTAATTCATGGGAAGCATCAGCAGTAAATTGTTGTAATTGTTTTAAGTTTTGTTCGAGGGGTGCAATGGCTTTACGGGTTAACCAGACTCCTCCCATCCCCGATAAAATGACCGCCACTGTTCCTCCTGTAATTAATCCCCACAGCAGTTGTCTTTGAGACTCTTGCACTTCTTCAGTGGATTGAGACGCCCGAACATAGCCTTCTAGACTCGGTTGCTCAGAGGTAGCGCGATCGCGAAATACAGAAATCGTATATGATCGAATGTTATAGGGGGAAGACTCCATCGAGCGCGTATGAGACCCCGTTTCTGGGGGATTATCCACTGTTAATTCTCCCCGAGTTGCCAACAATCTGCCTTGAGCATCAAACCACTCTAAACTCTGACTATCGCGATTAAAAATATCTCGCCAAGGCACTTCATCCACCCCATCTAAATATTCCGTTCCTTTTTGTTGAATTCTGGTATGAGAGGGAGTTGCCGCTTGTGCTAAAGTTAATAATTTTCGATCTAATTGGCGATAAAAACTGCGACTCACAAATAAATAAGTGCCACCGGCAAAAACTGCCAAAATTGCACTCATCACTCCCAAGTAAGAGAGTAAAAGTCGCCAGTGAAGAGCACTCACTTCTGAGCGAGGCGGAAACTTAAATTTCTTTGAGACGATATCCCAGACCATAAACGGTTTGAATTAAATCAGGCGGCGCCCCTGCTGATTTTAACTTTTGTCGTAGCCCTTTAATATGCGCTCTCACTGTATCCTCTTCAGGACAACTTTCAAATGCCCAAAGATGATCTAAAATCTGCATCCGAGTAAATACCCGCGTTCCATTCCGCAAGAACATTTCTAAAAGACGATATTCTTTCGGGGTTAAAGAGAGTAATGTCTCTTGATACGTTACTTCACAGTGGTTGGGATCAAGTTTTAAGTCTCCCCATGTTAGCGTTGAGGAATAATTGGTTTGATGGCGACGCAGTAAAGCACGAGTCCGAGCCGCTAATTCCTCTAATTCAAACGGTTTCACTAAATAATCATCTGCTCCTGCATCTAAACCCACAACTTTGTCCGTTGTTGTATCACGAGCCGTTAACATCAAAACGGGTGTCGTATTTTCTTGGGAACGCAAACGCTGACAGAGGGTAATGCCATCAAGCTGGGGAAGCATAATATCAAGCAAAATTAAATCATAATGAAAGGAACTTGCTAGTTCCCAACCAGAAAGACCATTTTCAGCCATTTCTACCGTGTAGTTTTGATCGCTTAAATCTTCTGCAATTAATTCACTTAAACGCTCATCATCCTCAATAATTAGAATTTTCATAAATTTATTTCTCTTAGGATTCGTTATTTGTTATTTGTTATT
>CAZTXK010000063.1:0-11205 GCA_964617275.1 uncultured Dactylococcopsis sp.
GTGGTGCGAGTGTTGGTAAGGGGATTATCATCATAAGTGCAGCCGGTATGTTCTGCTAGTAAGATAAAGCGGAGAATGGGTTGACCCACTGCTAACGGGAGTAACCAGTATAGAAAGAACGCTTCTGGATGTCCGAAAGCTGTCGTTAGCGCGATCGCGCTCCCATAGACTAATATTTGTAACCGCGCCGAACGAATAATCTCTTGACGGTTATTTTCTTTAATAAAATAATAATCAGCTAGTTGTCCAGTGGCTAGTTCCCAATAAGTTTGCAGTTTGCCCCACCACCAAGGGAAACCGCTTAAATTCAAGAGATACTCCTGCCAGTTACTGGGTTTAGCATCGGCAAGTTCGGGATCTTTGTCGGGAATTTGCGTGTAACGGTGATGCCATTTGTGATAAGGGCGATAGTAGGTGCTGTTATAAAGCGATAAAACGCCCGCCCACCAAGCAACAATATCATTAAGGCGTTGGCTGGCAAAAGCAGTGCGATGAACACACTCATGGAGGGTGGCAAACATCGAAGCTAAACTAAAGCCATAAATAATAAGAAACGGAATCGCTAATGCACTTTCGATAAGATTACTTCCCCAAAGATAGCCGCTAACTCCCATAACCGTTAAATGTGCCATTAATTGCAAAATCCCTTTGACATTAGAGCGTTGGTTAAGGCTTTTCAGGGTTTCCACAGGGAGGAGTTGTTGAGGCTTAAACTGTTGCTGCTGTTCAGTTGATTGGCTTAACATTATCAGTTTCCCATTCCATTACAGATTTCATTTTCAGAGATAACTTAAAGTCTTGGCAATTGGAGTATCACAGAACACATTGCATTTCCCACTGGCAATAGATAATACAGGGCAATGATGAAGTGGCTAACAAAGGTATGACTGACAACCAGCTATCTCAAATTGCGACAGAGAAAGGAATCCACTATTTTTTAATTTCCTTCACCGACTTATTTGGGGTGCAACGCTCCAAACTCGTGCCTGCCAGTTGTATTGATAGTATGGCAGAAAGCGGGGCTGGCTTTGCCGGGTTTGCCGCGTGGCTCGATTTAACCCCTGCTGACCCTGATATCTTAGCAATTCCTGATGTGAACCGTCTGTTTCAGTTACCTTGGCACTCCGATATTGCTTGGATGCCGGCTGATCTCTATACCAGTGCCGGTGATCCCCTATTACAGACTCCCAGATTAGTTTTAAAGCGAGTTCTTGCTGAGGCAAAAGCCCAAGGCTATCAAGTTAAAACAGGCGTAGAATGCGAGTATTTCTTACTTACGCCACCAGGCGATCAAATTGCCGATGGGTTAGATTATCAAAGTAAGCCTTGTTATGACCAACAAGCACTGATGCGTCGCTATGAGGTGATCCGAGAAATTTGTGATGGGATGCAAGTTCTTGGCTGGGGCCCTTATCAAAATGATCACGAAGATGCCAATGGGCAATTTGAGATGAATTGGGATTATGCGGATGCTTTAGTCACCGCAGATCGCCATGCCTTTTTTAAGTATATGGTAAAGTCCATTGCCGAAAAACACGGGTTAAGGGCAACATTTATGCCGAAGCCTTTTCAGCATCTAACAGGGAATGGGTGTCATGTTCATGTGTCAGTTTGGAATAATAACGGTGACAAGAATGTATTTTGTGATTCTCAAGGAGAATTAGGATTATCTCTGCTGGCTTATCAGTTTATAGCGGGGATTCTTCACGCTTCCCAAGCCCTCTGTGCTTTTACCAACCCGACTGTTAATTCCTATAAACGGATTAATGCGGCTGCCACTGCTTCTGGGGCAACTTGGTCGCCGAATACTGCTAGTTACGGAGGAAATAATCGCACTCATGCTATTCGCATTCCCGATCGCGATCGCTTTGAACTTCGGATGGGGGATGGTTCGGCTAATCCTTATCTTTTACAGGCGGGAATGATTGCAGCCGGATTAGATGGAGTCGCCCAAAAACGCGATCCGGGTCCCCGATTTGACAATAATAATTATACCGATCCCCTGCCTTTGGAAAAGGTCAAACAACTCCCAGGGAATTTACTCGATGCCCTACGCTACTTAGAAAGCAACTCCACTTTTCCGCAACAACTGGGGAAAGAATTTGTTACTTCCTATCTCAAGTTGAAACAACAACAATGGCAGAGTTATCAGCAAGAAATTACCCCTTGGGAATTAAAGCAAACCTTGGATTGTTAAGTCGAATCGTATCAATAACAACAACTCCTTTATTGAGAAGAGCGCGATCGCGCTCTCAGAGTTACAAGTTGAATTACCGACGTTATTGGAGATTCCCAACTAATGTGGACAGCCCGTCACTATTTCGGCAATATTCACAATAAGCCTGAGTTAAAAACTCAGATTCAGGAAGAAACTTGCTTAACCGTAGAGATTCATCCTGAAGAGAATCGTAAAGGGCGCATTTATAGCCAGACTCGTCAAGGAGAAGCGGTAGGAATTATTAAACAGCGATCGCAGCCGTTACAAGAGGGAGATGTTTTCCAAACGGATCAAGGTCCTTGGCTGTTAATTTTTTTAGCACGAGAGTCGGTGATGGTTTTACGATGGGATCCCAATTATCCTTATCAGCTTCAGGATTTGATCAATTTAGGTCATGTTTTAGGGAATCATCATTATCCAATTCAGGTTCAGGAAAATTGCATCTATATCAAACTGATGACTGAACCGAAAAGGATGGAAGCCCTTATTCACAGTTTGGGGATTCCTCGTTTAGAAATCAGTTACGAAGAGCATCAAGCCGATACATTGACATTTGACGCTCAACATACTCATTAAAGCCTCCCATTCCTCTAACCTTACCGACTTATGAGCTGTTTCAGCAGACCCTAATTCGGCAACAGTCCTTTTTCTTCTAACCACTCATTGTTATAGAGACGGGATTGATAGCGAGTTCCACTGTCACAAAGTACCGTAACAATGGTTTGTCCCGGTCCCATTTCTTTTGCCAGAGAATAAGCGGCTGCCACATTAATGCCCACAGAGCCGCCCATAAATAACCCCTCTTCATACAGGAGGCGATACAACATTTTTACACAAGTGGGATCATCAATTTGAATGGCATCATCAGTGGGCGCACCCTGCATATTGGCGGTAATCCGACTATTGCCAATGCCTTCAGTTACGGATCCCCCTTCGGTATGAATTTCGCCGGTTTTGACATAACTATATAAGCCACTGCCCATGGGATCAGCAACAATACATTTAATATTGGGGTTGACTTCCTTGAAGTACATAGAAGCCCCGGCATAAGTGCCACCGGTTCCCGTAGAAGCCACCCAGACATTGACTTGACCATCGGTTTGATTCCAAATTTCGGGGCCAGTGGTTTCATAATGCCCCCTGCGGTTAGCAACGTTATCAAATTGATTTGCCCAAATGGCGTTTTCGGTTTCTTCGGCAATGCGTCCTGAAACTTTAATATAGTTATTGGGATCGCGATAGGGAACGGCGGGAACGGTTTTTACTTCTGCGCCTAAAGTGCGTAAAGCATCAATTTTTTCTTGAGATTGGGTTTCAGGGATAATAATTAAACATTTATAGCCTTTGGCGTTACAGATATGGGTTAACCCAATGCCAGTGTTCCCTGCTGTTCCTTCTACGACGGTGCCGCCGGGTTTGAGGAGTCCCTTTTCTTCGGCATCTTTAATAATATAGAGGGCGGCGCGATCTTTAACTGATCCGCCCGGATTGAGAAATTCCGCTTTTCCTAAAATTTCACAGCCGGTTTCGTCACTTAAACGATTAAGACGAATCAGGGGGGTATTGCCTACGGTGCCAACAAAGCCTTGTTTAACGTCCATGCTCTTTTTAATACTTGTTATTTCACGGTTCTTATTACTACCCGAATTTTATCGTAATCGGTAAGGAATCAGTTACGCCAAACGGCATCAGCCACGGTTGCTACCTCCCACATCTCTGGGAGATCATGGACTCTAAGAATATCGGCTCCTTGCGCGATCGCGGCACAGCAGCTGCTAGCAGTTCCCCAAACTCGTTTTTTGGGATCACTTTCATTGAGGAGTTTGCCAATAAAACTTTTACGGGAGGTTCCGATTAAAAGAGGGACATTTAAAGTTTTAAACTGATGCAATTGCCGTAATAATTCCAGATTCTGTTCAGCGGTTTTTCCAAAGCCAATGCCGGGATCAATAATCAAGCGCGATCGCGCTATGCCTGCTTGTTCGGCAGCCTGAATGCGTTCTTCTAAAACCTGTCGAATCTCCCCCACAACATCCTTATAATCCGTCAACTGTTGCATGGTTTCTGGTGTTCCCCGAATGTGCATTAAAATTATGGGAACGTCTAATTCAGCAACCGTCGGTAACATTTCTGGGTCAAAGGTTCCCCCAGAGATATCATTAACAACATCTGCTCCAGCGTCGATGGCTCGTTGCGCGATCGCGGCGCGAGTGGTATCTACAGAAATCGGAACTTTAAGATGCTTCCGAATGGCTTTGATTACGGGAATCACCCGTTCTAATTCCGCTTCTGGTGAAATGGTTTTTGCTCCGGGGCGTGTGGATTGTCCGCCGATGTCTAAAATATCTGCTCCGGCAACAACTAACCGTTGAGCGCGATCAAAAGCTGCGTCTAAATGATTATAATCCCCGCCATCACTAAAACTATCAGGGGTAATATTCAAAACCCCCATTAAATAGGTTTTTTGTCCCCAAACCAAGGTTTTATCTCGGATTGTCAAATAAGATGTATCTTCCCCAACCACCATCGTTAATTTCCTCCTCAAAAAAAAAGAGGGGTAACCTCTCCTTTTCCATCTTAATCATGTGTGATTCATAAGGGGCTGTCATCTGAGGTCTCCCCAGATGTTTATACGCCCCCTCCACCGACTAAATTTAACACTGCAGTCGTAGGATTCTCAGCCCTTATGCTAAACTTTACTCATTCGTTGCCGAAACAACTTCCTCTTCATCACCGCTTTCTACGTCTGAAGACGCTTCTGGGGTTTCACTACTTTCTTCAGCAGTGGTTTCCTCAGAAACAGGGGCTTGTTCAGCAGTTTCTTCCGTAGTTTCTTCTGTGGCAGCAACAGCAACTTCTTGTTCAGTGGTCGTTGTCGCTTCTGTGCTTTCTGCGGCTTGCTCTGCTTCCTCCTCTCCGGGACGCTTACCAATGGGGCCATATTCTTCATTGAGCTTGGCCTCTATGTCTTCACTGGCTAATCCTTGAGTTTGTAACTGTAACTTACGACGGAAGCGTTGCGCCATGGTATCTGCCTGATCAAAGACAGATTGACGATCGCTGAGCATCGCACCAGCCACTGGTTCTAACTGCTTCGTAGAGAGAGAAATGCGTCCTCGTTCCGCATCTAAATCAATGATCATCACTTTCAATTCATCATTGATATCAAAGACGCTGCCAGGGGTATCAATATGGTCGTGAGAAATTTCTGAAATGTGCAGTAAGCCACTCACGCCGCCAATGTCGATAAATGCGCCATAAGGCTTGATACCACGAACTGAGCCAATAACCACTTCGCCCACTTTCAAACCACTCATCTTCCGCTCTACTAAGGCGCGACGATGACTGAGAACAAGGCGATTGCGTTCTTCATCCACTTCTAAGAATTTCAGGGGTAAGTCTTGCGCCACTAAATCTTCTTTCGGTTGACGAGTGCTAATGTGGGAACCAGGAATGAAACCGCGCAAGCCTTCAATGCGAACTAAAGCACCGCCGCGGTTTGTAGCAAATACTCCAGAGCGCACCGTTGCATCTTCTGCTTGTAGTTGACGGACACGCTCCCACGCCCGCATATATTCAATGCGTCTAATCGAAAGCGTTAATTGACCGTCTTCATTCTCGTCAGTCAGAATGAAAAATTCTCGGGTTTCTTCGGGTTGGAGAACCTCGCTTGGCTCTTCGACACGGTTAATTGACATTTCCTGAATGGGAATGTAGGCGGCGGTTTTCGCCCCAATATCAATTAAAGCCCCTCTCGGTTCGACGGTAAAAACAACCCCTGGCACAATATCCCCTGGGTTAAAGTGATAATCATATTCGTCTAGGAGGGCAGCAAAGTCCTCATGTGTAAAACCAATGTCTCGATTCGATGTTGCGTTCTGACTGACCATGTGTGTTTCGATTCCTATGTTTTGATCTCCGTTATGTTGATAGTTCTCAAATCTTATTTTTACTGACGTTTACAGAGTAAAAATATTGCACAGACATTTTATTATAATTGATTTTTGTTACAATTTTCTAGCTTCAACCCAAATTGTTTCCAATTTTAATACACCAAGCCGTTCCGCTACCTCTTTGAGTCTATTCAGAAGTAGCAGACAAACGGCTTCGTTTCGGTATCAGAATCTTGATGACTATTTGTTAATACGAGGTGGTTCACGGAACGCGATCGCGAAGAATAAGACTCCGATCGCGCAGGCGAGAATTAGAATGTATGCGACAGCTTCCATAATCTTAAATTTTTATTATCCCTTCAATTTAATAGTTTAACAGGAAAGCCAAAAAAAGCGAGAGGGAGTAAAAACACTCACTCTCTCGCCATCAAAACTGAAACTGGATTAAACCAAGTTAAGCATTATTGGGGTTACGAGTGGTTTGGTCACCCACTTTTTGGAAAGCGCCCCATTCTACTTGTTCGTCTAAGTCCGCTTCTACTCCAGCGAACACATCGCGGTAGAGGGTCCGAGAACCGTGCCAAATATGACCAAAGAAGAATAGCAGCGCAAATACCGCATGACCAAAGGTGAACCAACCACGAGGACTGGTCCGAAATACCCCGTCCGAGTCGAGGGTTTCTTGATCAAAGGTGAAGACTTCTCCCAATTGGGCTTTCCGAGCGTATTGCTTCACTTTTAAGGGGTTTTCAAAGGTTTGACCATCTAACGCCCCGCCAAAGAAGCTCACGGTTACGCCCATTTGCTCAATACTGTATTTGGACTCAGCACGACGGAAAGGAATATCCGCACGCACTACGCCATTTTTATCTTCTAAAACCACTGGGAAGGTTTCAAAGAAGTTAGGAAGACGACGAACGGTCAGTTCGCGACCTTCAGCATCCTTAAATACTGGATGTCCCATCCATGCTTGGGCGATGCCATCCCCTTGGTTCATGGGGCCAACACGGAATAAACCGCCTTTGGAGGGGTTATTGCCAACATAGTCGTAGAAGGCAAGTTTTTCGGGGATTTGCGACCAAGCCTCAGAGCGGCTATAGCCATCTGCCATGTAGCTATCCACACGGCGTTCAATTTCCTCTTGGAAATAGCCCTGATCCCATTGATAACGGGTGGGACCAAATAATTCGATGGGTGTGGTGGCGCTACCGTACCACATGGTTCCAGCGACCACAAAGGCAGCAAAGAAGACGGCGGCAATACTGCTAGAGAGAACTGTTTCAATGTTCCCCATCCGTAAGGCGCGATACAGTCTTTGCGGTGGACGAACGGCTAAGTGGAAAATCCCGGCAATAATGCCGACAATACCGGCGGCAATGTGATGGGCAACCACTCCTCCTGCATTAAACGGGTTAAAGCCTTCCGGTCCCCATTCTGGGGCAACCGGTTCCACATGACCCGTCAAGCCGTAGGGGTCTGATACCCACATCCCTGGGCCAAACAAGCCCGTGAGGTGGAACGCACCAAAACCGAAGCAGAGTAAGCCGGCTAAAAATAGGTGAATCCCAAACATTTTGGGCAGGTCAAGCGCCGCTTCACCGGTACGGGGATCATAGAAGAGGTCTAAATCCCAATAAACCCAGTGCCAGCAGGCAGCTAAAAAGAGTAATCCCGAGAGGATGATGTGCGCGATCGCGACACCTTCAAAAGACCAAATGCCAGGGTCAACGGCTGTTTCACCGGTGACACTCCAACCACCCCAAGATTCAGTAACCCCCAAACGGGCCATAAAGGGCAATACAAACATCCCTTGTCGCCACATGGGGTTAAGAACTGGGTCACTGGGATCAAAAGTGGCTAATTCAAACAACGCCATTGATCCCGCCCAACCAGCAACTAAAGCGGTATGCATTAAATGGACAGAAATTAATCGTCCTGGATCATTTAAAACAACTGTGTGAACTCGATACCAGGGTAGTCCCATAGACTACGCTCCTCCTTTTTAATAAATGAGAACCAACGTTTACAAAAATTTTACATCTTGATCTCTTAGTCTAGAACTTGAGTTGGGAAAGCACTCAGCAGTCTTCTCCCGTTTTAGCAGCAAGCTCCTTAAAAAACTGAAGATTATTTTACAAAGTTTGAACTCTCCACGGATGATAATCGCGTGGATTCCAATCGAAACAACCCAAGGGATTAAAATCGCAACTTGAGTGTTAGAAAGGAGTCTCTTAAAAGAGCGGCACGTTCAAAGATGCCCTACAGACCTTGGCTAGACATGGATCCAGCTGTATCCTTACTTTTTGTAATTTTAAGTCTGACGGGTTTTTTACCGTCGGTGGACTTACGTTTATTCGATGATTATAACAGACACAGACAGAAGGCTAAAGCCTTAAAAGCAGATGGCAATTCTTCCCTTTTCGTTTAGTCAACAATCAGTTGCCAAAAACAAGTGGTTAGTATCAATATTGCAAAATGTTGCGGTAAAAGCGACCAAAATGAACGACGCTGGATTTTTTGGGTTAAAACCACCGCTAGCAGGCTTCCTACAAATAAACTAGCCCCTTGCAGGAAATCAATCACCGCTGGATGCGCGATCGCGATCGGAAGATTTTCCCCACTCAAGCCAAATGTGGCAAACATAACCGGGAGTAAGCGTCCCCCTTCTCCTAAGCCTAAGTCTAGATAATGGGCTAAATTCGCCGCTAACACGAGGGGTAAATAGCCATACGCACTTTCCACAAAGGGACGAGGTTTAATCTGCACTGTTTTCGGTTTTAGCCATGCTGTTAGTTTTTGGAATAACCCCATAGTGACTTGCGTCAGAATCGGGATTAAGGCGGGTAAACTTAAAACAGCCACGGAAACTCCCCCATGCACCCAAAAGTTCTCTAAATTCCAATTTAGCCCCAACTGGGTTTGAATTTCTGGCAAACGATGGAGAAAGACCACATCTAGTAATAGAAGTAACAAAGCCACTTCATAAGAACGCGGTTTGTGAGTTGTCCATAATTCAATACCAGGAGGACGCAAATTGACCTCTACTGAACGATGGGGACAGGCTTTCAGGCAAGTCATGCACAGGACACAATCGCGATTATCTTCCAGTTGCGCCGGATGAGAATATAAAGGACAGCCCATTGTTTCTTGTCCTTCCCCTTTCTCGGGGCCACCTTTATAACACTGATAGGTAGTACATTCAGCCGAACAAGTTCCCTGTTGCGCCCGCAGTTCAGTCATGGAGAGTTTGGCAAACATCCCATTCATCCCCCCAATGGGACATAAATAGCGACACCAAAACCGTCTTTCAAATAGGAGAGAAAAGATAATTGCCCCGGCTGTAATGAGAAGCAGTAAACAAGCAGAAAGATAAGCAGTGTTTTGTAAGTGCCAAAGTTCTTCCCAAAGTAAAATCAGGGCAAATAATCCAAATAAAAACCAACCTCCCCAGCGTTCAGCCGATTGACGGGGCCACCGTTTTAATTGTCTCGGAAATAACCAAAGGGAGATTTTTTGCGTTAATTCCCCATAAATCATAAAGGGGCAAACGGCACACCATAACCGTCCCACAAAGGGGAAAGAAATGAGAATCCCGGGCCACCACCAAGCCCAAAATAGGTTCAGGGCAAAGTTTTCAGAACGAGTTTGCGGCCCTAAAAATAAAATCGCAACCACAAGGGTAAAAGCCGGGAGAACAAACCAGTAATTAAAACGGTCGGGATACCAAACACTGCGGAGAAAGCGTCGCAATCGCGGCGAAATATTAAGCAAGTTTAAGCGCAGTTGCTTTTTCTTGTTATAAGAGGGCCAAACAATTTCTTCGGTGAGGGGTTGTCCTTCGGGTAATTGCACGATCGCGCGACGAATTAAATTTTCTAATTCCGTTAAATTATTAGGAAAATCATACGCCTGTAAGCGACGAATCGTCTCTTGGGGAACTTGCGGTTTTTTCACTCCTTTCCCCCGACAAATTAAACTAATATAGTATTTTACTTGATCTTCCAAGTCGCCCTTCCGCACTCGTAAGGGGGGGACTTTAATGGTTTTCTCCACATAGGGATCAAGTTCGGGAAGGGTTCTCTCAGAAATGAGGATAATTCGTGCTTGGGAAGTTTTCGGTGGCGGTGGCGGTTCATCAGCACGAGAGACGGGAGTATAAGTATTATCTTTTAAAAGTTGCGCGATCGCGGGACGTAATTCTTCATCTAATTCTTGGACATTATTTAGGACAAGTGTTCCTTCTCCCAGGGCTTCGATTAAGCCAAATTTCCCATTAGCCCGCCCAAACAATTCGGCACCACTTGCCTGCAGAGTGCTACAGTCTATTTTAATAATCGGTTCTCGCCGTTGAGACGAGCCAAAATGGATTAACGCAGCGGCATTATCTTTTCCTAACCCCGGTTCTCCAAAAATCAAAACAGATTCTCGGGTATCGGAGGCTTGTTTAATATTTTGTCGCAGTCGCACTGCATAACGACTCCTCCCAATAATGCCACGTCTAGCTTTTGTTACTAAGTAGGGACGTAAAATATAAGTCCGTTCTTGTTCAAAGTTTAATTGCGAGGAAACCAGGGCAAGTTCTTCGGCTAATTGTTGGGAAAAAACTTGTGTAATTTCAGGATATTTTGCGATAATTGCTCGCATTTTCGCCGCATTAATAAACCAAAACTGGCATTCACTTTGCGTAATCACAGTTTCTCGGGTTGGCTGATTGAGAACGAGAGATTGCAGATTAATAATGCTACCCGGGAGTAAACTTAAATTCGGGGATAGTTTTCGCGGCGTTTCTGGGGTAAATTTCGGTGAGGGCTGACTTTCCAGTTTTCCCGACTGGAGAATGTAGAGTCCGAGGGGTTGAGTTTCTGCTTTCACTAGAGTTTGATCGCTGCCGGCGGTGCGTTCTTCTAGTAAGGGCGCGATCGCGCTTAAGACATTTTCAGGTAAAATCGTTAATGCAGTTCGTTCCTGCAACCAAGTCACCAATTGGGAAACACTCATGCCCTTTTCTCCGTTCTCGTTGCTTCATATTTTAAAAGCACAATCTGAGATTCGGGATTAAGTTTTATGATCGAACCAATTAACTTTTTAGTTCCC
>CAZTXK010000064.1:0-11175 GCA_964617275.1 uncultured Dactylococcopsis sp.
AATTGTCTCTACTTGATTGAGAATAGAGGTTTTTGCTTTTAGAGAATCAGTATCTTGTTTAAATTCCTGCAGAGACTGTTCTATCTCCTCAGCTTTTTGTTTGACTTGCCACAGCAGAATTTGTTGATTTTCTTGTTCACTTTGGGTGCTTTGAATTAATGTCTCTAAATGACTGAGTTGATGATATTGAGATCCTTGCTCTTGTCGGCGACTGAATTGATTTAAAACCAGCGCGATCGCGATTGGGATTAACCCCCAAGCCATTTTTTGGGTAGTAATCGCAATAACGGTTCCAGGGATGACTGCGATTAGTAAACTATTTTCGGCATAATCTTGAATCCTATTCCGACGAGACTTTGAGGCTTTCATTCGATCAAATTGGCTCAGATTTCACTTAATTAAAGTCTTCATATTCAGGTTCTTTTTCCTTCTCCTTGCTTTTTTCCTTTTCAGGAAGATTCACTTTTGGCGGAACATAATTGTCGTCGTCATCTTTCCAGACATCTTCTTCCATATCATCCTCCTCATCAAAACGAGCTAAAGGTTCAGGTTCCTCTTCATAAGACGTTTCCTCATCTCCCCAATTATCTTCTTCTAGCACGGCTTCTTGATAGCGAATGGACTCTTTTTCACGACGGGGGAGAGGTTCCGGTTCAGGTTCCGGTTCGTCCCATTCTTCCTCTGTCCAAGCCTCTTCATAAACTGGCTCGCGAATAGGCTCACGATCTTCTCGGCGTTCTTCTCGCAGGGGAGCCCGTTCCGCACGTTCTGTTTCACGTTCGGGTAAACCTGTTCCTAACTGATTTTCAGGACGAGCCGTGGGAGGAGTATAGTAGAGGTCTTCGTCGTCTTTTTCCCAAGGTGCGCTGCCAATCCCCAATCTTTCTAAGACTCCGACAGTAAGCTGGGTGAGACGTTCCTCTGCGCCTTCAAAGACAATAATGCGATTGGGACCACTGCTAACAATTTCTTCGATGGGAAGTTCGTAGGTACTCAGAACTTGGTCTGGAATTTGGGGATATCCCCAAGAGGCGATAATCAAAGAGGAGACTTTTCCATCTTCCATATTGAATTGAAAGTCGCGCACCCGCCCTAACATTTCTCCGTCTTCGGTAATGACTTCGCAATTGATCAAAGCGCTGAGCGCTTCAATTTCAACATCCTCAATGACTTCTTCATTTTCCACAAGAATGACATCGCCACTTTGAGTAATATCCTCTAAATACATATAGCGCGGCATTCCTGCAACAGAGATCATGTTGTCGCGTAACCCTAACGCTACGACTTCACGTCGGTCAATATCCACTAACATTTCTTTGACGACACCAAGCCGTTTTCCACTGTTACGGGTAATAACTTGAGTGTTGATAACTTCAGAGCGTAAACGATTGAATTCAGTTGTCATTGTTTTGTTCTGCTAATCCTTGATCTCGCAGCTAGTATTAACTAATTTAGGAGCGGGTTAAGTCCATCTTGATATCCTATCTTATCGTACTCAACATTAAGACTTAGGAAGAGGAAAAACAATGAACAAAAATTCGGCTCAAGCGATTAATTGTTCATTGTTGGGGGGATTAGATGGTGAATTTATCCACGGTGTTTTCCAGTTGTTGCGCCGTGTCTAGGGCTTCTTTGAAGGAAGCGGAAAGGGCGTTGGATTGTTCAGAAGTGGCATTGGCGATCGCTGCGACTTCTTTCATGGTTTCTGTCACCGACTGAGATTGTTCTAATTGTCCTTGACTGGCTTCGGTAATCCCGGCAACCAGTTGGCTAATTTCGGAAGTGGCTGCCGCAATCGCGTTTAACTCTTCTTTCGCCTCTTGGACTAAGTTGGTTCCCGCACTTACCTGCGCGATCGCGCGTTCGGTAACTTTAATCGCCTCACTGGTTTGATTGCGAATTTCGGCAACCAAGTCTTCAATCTCTTTGGTGGCATCGGCTGATTGTCGGGCTAAGGAACGGACTTCATCGGCGACCACGGCAAAACCGCGACCGTATTCCCCCGCGCGAGTCGCCTCAATGGAGGCATTGAGAGAGAGTAACTGGGTTTGTTTCGAGAAGTCACTAATGAGGTTCACCACCCGCGAAATTTTCTGAGAAGATTCTCCCAGTTGTCGGATATTACGGCTAGTTTCTGACACTGCCTCTCGGATGCCCTCAATGCCATCAACCGTTCGGTTCATCGCCGCATCCCCAGAAGAAACGGTTTCATTAGATTTTTGCACCGCTTCCTTAATGGATTGGGCATTATTGGCGACATTTTGGGTTGCCTCGGTCATGGATTGCACTTGATTTAATGCACCTCCAAGAGCTTCCGATTGTTGGGTCGCCTTGTTGGAGAGCTGATTAATCGCGCGATCGCTGTCTGTGGAGGTTTGAGAGACTTGTTCCACCGCTTTTTGCACTTGCACGACAATTTGTCGCAGCCCTTTCAGGGTATTGTTATAAGCATCCGCGATGGTTCCCAACTCATCATCGGTAACCGGCGCACGGACGGTTAAGTCGCCATCTAATGCAGGACGAACCGCCGTTAACAAATCAATGGCACGCTGTTGTAACAACTCTTTTGCTTTCCGTTCCCGTTCGGCGGCTTCGGATAACTGTTCCGACTGTTGCCGAATTTGCTCTAAATATTCAGCTTGTTTTAAGGCAATTCCTAACTGGACCCCAATTTGCCGTAATAGTTTCACTTCCTGTTCTTGCCATTGTCGAGAACTGCCATTCTGATAAACCCCAAGGATGCCCCACAGTTTTTGATCTTGGAACACTGGGACTAAAATATAGGCTTGACATTGGAAGGTTTCTAGGAGTTCCACGTGGCAGGAATCCAACCCTTCTTGATAGATATCGGGAACCACATGGCTTTCGCCGCGGGCATAACGCCCGCCTTTATTTTCTTGCAGGTAGGTGTCTTTCACTTTTGCCTCATCGGTTCCCACCAGCGCTTTCCAACCCGTGGCGACCGACTCAGCAACAAATTCGCCACTCCAGTCTTCGCCAAATTGATAGATTCCCACGCGATCGGCTTTTAATAAGGCTCGCACTTCTTGAGTGGTGGTATCAAAAATGGCGTTGACTTCTTGAGAACGACGGATTTTATCTACCACCTTAGACACTGCTTTTTCTCGTTCGGCGGCTTCAGCGAGTTCGTTGGACTGTTCTCGAATTTCCTCCAAATACTGGGCTTGTTTGAGGGCGACCCCAAATTGAGTTCCCACTTGTTGCGCCAGTTGGACTTCACTATCTTGCCATTGTCGGGGACCGTTATTTTGATAGACCCCTAAAATGCCCCAGATGACATCATTTTGAAACACAGGAACCAGAATGTAAGCGCGAGCTTGGAAACTTTCCAAGAGTTCGACGTGACACTCATCAAAGCCTTCTTTGTAGATATCGGGGACAACATGATTTTGCCCCAGGGCATAGCGTCCGCCTTCATTTTCTTTGAGGTAAGTATCTTTAACTTTTGCCTCATCAGTTCCCACTAAATCTTTCCAACCCGATGCGACAGACTCAGCAACAAATTCGCCACTCCAGTCTTCATAAAACTTATAGAGGGCAACGCGATCAGCATTGAGAACGGTTCGCACTTCTTTGGTGGTGTTATCAAAGACGGCGTTAACTTCAGGGTTGCGACGAATGCGATCGACCACTTTCGAGACGGTTTTTTCCCGTTCTACCCCTTGGGCGAGTTGCTCATTTTTCTCTTGCAACTCTTCCACAAATTCGGCTTGGTTGAGGGCGACTCCGAGGGGATCGGCGACTTCCACCATGAGGTCTTTTTCTCCCTCACTCCATTGGCGCGGCCCAGTGTTTTGATAGGCAGCGAGTAACCCCCAGAGTTTATCTCCCTGAAAGATGGGGACATTGATATAGGCGCGACATTGATATTTTTCCAGTTGGTCAAGATAGCAACGGGAAAAGCCCATTTCGTAAATGTCATTAACAACGCTATATTTTTTCCCTTTGACATAGCCGCCGCCTTTAGTGTCTTGAAGATAAGTATCTTCGCTGCTACGGGTGCGGTTATCGCCACCAATCATACGAATGGCACAGTCATTTTTCAGATCCCCTGCGGGATCATCGCCTTCGGGATTAACTACGGGAGTCCAACCGGTGGTCACGGCTTCGGCGACAAAGCCGCCACTCCAGTCTTCGTTAAAGCGGTAAATTCCTACGCGATCGCAGCCGAGGGCGCGTCGGATTTCTTGGGTCGCCACATCAAAAATACTCTCTAAATCCTGAGATTGACGAATTTTTGAGATCAGGCTTACTTTGGTTTGCTGGCGATTTTTCTCTTGGTTAACTTGTTCTTGGTAGTCAAAACTGGCGACTTTTAGGGCAAGTTCGGTGCTAACTTGATAAAGCAGGTTCACCATTTCTTCTGACCAGGGTTGACCGGCTTGGGTGCGGTGGACGACTAATAAGCCCCAAGGGTTGCCATCAATGCGGATGATGAAGGCGAGACTGCTTTTAACTTGATATTTATCGAGGAGTTGTTGTTGGTAGGGGGTCGCGCGATCGCTGTCATTAATCGTGACAATCCCAGCCTCAGCATATTCGGTGGCTTCATCCCGTCCAAACATGGTCGCTGGGAGGGTTTCTCCTTTAGCGGGAGTCCAACCGCGTTCCACTCTTTCTGCGATCACTTTCCCCTGTTCTTGCCCTTGAAAGCGATAAACGAGGCTACGCTGACAGCCACTTAATTTCATCACCTCTTGACAGACAAAATCAAGGAGACTGTCTAAAGATTTGCTATTTTGAATGTCATTGGCAAGGCTTAATAATTCTTCTCGCTGTTGCGGGGCATAGCTTTGATGCCCATTTCCCTCGCCATTGGCAATACTGGGTTCTTCTAGCCACTGCTCAAAATTGTGACCGGCTTTTTCAATTTCTTGTAATTTATTGAGAATTTCGGTGCGTTCTAACCCTCTCACCCTAGAGAGTTCTTGTTTTAGCCCTTGTAGGCTTTGCTGAAAGGTTCTCAGTTCAGGATGAGATGATTCAGAAATGGGGAGTTCGGAGGACTGTTCTGGGGTTGGGGACGGAGTTTCTTCTGTGTACATGATTTAATGATCGATAAGGAATGGAAGGTTTTTTTAGGATGAAAAGGCTTTGACCAGGGATTGAGCATCTAAGATAATGCTACTAGCTTGGGTTAAATAACCTTGAACATAGGACAAGATATGCTCGGGAAATAACCCTTCTGGCGGTTGCAGTTTTTGCCAGTCGTGCTGTTCTATGGTTTCTACCTGGCGGACCGCAATGCCAATTTCTTGATTTTCTACTTGCAAAACAATAATGTTGATATTGGTTGCGATATTTTCAATTTCCCAAAGTGGAGAGAAGCCTAGTAAATAGTTTAAATCAACGAGCCATAACATTTCACCCCGCCAATTATGAATCCCTAAAACACTTGCCGGGGTATCAGGAACCGCTAAAATTGTCTCCCCCGAAACACTTAATACTTCTTTAACCGTATTCACGGATAATAAAGCTGTGTCTTCTAAGCCTAAGTGAAACCGCAAAAATCTTTGTCCTTGCTGGTTTTCGGTATCTGTTTCTTCCTCAGAGTCAGAAAATAGAGAAGGAGTAATTTTAACTGACTCTAGCCACCCTTTGAGCTGCGCCTCTGGTTTCATGTTATCACTGACTTGTATGACTTGTAGCCAGCTTGGTATCTCCTCCCCTTTGGGCCGTCCAGACACTCGAATTTTTTCCACCTGTGCTGGATCGAGTTTAGAGGCAATTTGTTTGAGCAATTTCAACATTGACTGCTCATCAGGAGAGCTTTCTTCTCCTTCGATTAAGACCAATAACTGTTTCTGCTTTTTGCTGACTCGGGCAAAAAAGCCTTGCGATTGCAGTTTATAGTTTAAAAACGTAGCAATTAGATCTGGATCCCCTTGTTTAGCGAGAGTAATCGTATCTCGCTGGCTAATTGACTTAGACTGAGGCATGAAACTGACTTAAACATCCATTCAGGACTTTATCTACTAATTTAACTTGTTTTTTCTCAAATTGTAAGCGTAATTTTATCTAGTTTTAGCGAGCTGTCAGTTAAGTATTTGCAAAATTGCTATGCTTCTTAACTAAATTCATCTAAGAACGAGAAATGATACTGATCTTTGCTCCTAGGCAGACTTCTTTTTAAACCGAACCCCTTGCTCCTTAGGCTTAAAGAAAACTCCCAACCGAAAAATAAATTGTTAAAATAAGCTCATAGGGATAGTTGAAATGAGCGTTTTTATTACGGCAACGATCCAATAAGTTAACAAATCTTAATTCCTTAACCTAGAAGTATCTTTAACATGGAATTAAGTTTCTAGATGAAATCAGTGTAACATTATTGAATTTTAAAACATAATGATAAAAAAGCAAGAGCAGAATCCAGGTAGAGTGACAACAAGCTCAGATTTAAGCAATCAATTCTTTTTATTAGTCAATGAGCTTTGGAAAGAAATTTTTGTTTACAGCCACCAGCAGTTCACAGGGCGACTCATTATTAATACCCCCCAACAAAAGCAATGGCGTTTGTACTTTGGGATGGGACGACTTCTCTGGGCAAGTGGCGGTGAACATCCGCGACGACGGTGGCGCAGACAACAGGCACGGGCGTTGGAGCAATATTCTTTTCAAGATTATTATTCAGAAAAATCGTTGCGAGGAGGAGACAACTATGAATGCTGGGATTTTCATCTCCTTTTAGCTTTACACAAGCGTAAACTTATTAGTGCCGAGCAAGTTAGAGCGGTTATGGGAGGTGTCATTTCTGAGGTGATTTTTGATATTAATCGCCAAGGGGTTGCTTTATGTACTAGCAAAGAAGCCTATCCCAATGAACAAAATTATTGTGGGAAACAGGTGTTTACTCGGGAGTGGACAACAGGAATCCGTCCTTCTCAAGAAATGGTGATTCCGCCGAGTTGGGGTAGAGATACGATTGCTGATCTCCGCACCGGTCGAGATAATTGGAAACAATGGCAAGATGCGGGATTAACCAATGTTTCTCCAGACCAAGCTCCCTGTTTATTGCGACTCAAACAGTTAGAAGAAAAAACGTCTCCAGCGACTTATAAAAATTTAGTCAACTTAATTACAGGGGAGCGAACATTACGGGATTTATCGGTCTTAATGAAAATAGAACTGATCAAAATTGCGCGATCGCTGCAGCCTTATATTCGTCAAGATATCATGTCCCTAGAAACCGTTCCCGACTTACCGAAGGCGGATCGAACGAGCAAAAATCCTCCTCAAAAACAACCCCTAAACCGACGCGCTGAAGATCAGAAAAGAACGGACTCAAAAGAGGCTTCCTCCTCCTCACACCAACGCCCACTGGTTGCATTTGTGGATGATAGCGAGCAAAGCCGGCAAATTATGGAAAATATTATCACTAAAGGAGGTTATGAGTTTTTGGGAATTGGCAATTCCGCAGAGGCAATTCCTTTATTATTAGAAAAGCAACCGCAATTGATTTTTCTGGATTTAATTATGCCCAATATCAGTGGTTATGAACTCTGTAGTCAACTGCGTAAAATTTCTTCTTTTAAGGAGATTCCCATTGTAATTGTGACAGGAAATGATGGGATTGTGGATCGGATGCGAGCGAAGGTGGTGGGAGCGACTAATTTTATCTCCAAACCCATTGACCGTTCCCAAGTGTTAACTTTAGCCCTACAATATACCCAGGCTCAGTGATAATTAATCCGATATGGACTTCAAGCAAGCAAGACAACAATTAGATCAGTTTAGCTGTATTGAGCAGAAAACTGTGGAAAGCCAAGAAGAAAAAGAACAGTTACAAACCGCTTTGAAAACCATTGCGAAAGAGTCAGAATGGGAAAATTTAGGAATTTGTGCTGAGAATACCGAACAGGCGATTACTGCGGTAAAAAGTTACTTAACCGCTCTTGGCTATGATGTGGAAAAGGTCAATTTTGACCAAGCCCAGCGACTTGATCATCCGGTTTATATGAAATTTAGCACCAAGCAAATGGGATTTTATCAAGATAACTATACCGGTGAGTATCGAGGGGTTTTAGTCTCTTGTCAAGCTGAAGATGACCTCATTGCAGGAACGTATGGTCATCTTCCATTAGATTTATTTATTCAGAATTAGGTTTTCCCTTCCGAATGAGTGGATTCGTTGTTGAAAATAGGCGTTAAATAGGCAACTAACGCCCCTAACATGAAGCCCAGAATATTGCGTAGTAAGGGTAACCAGTCGGCAGTGCGGGTGACAACTGGCCCAATCCCAAAGGCAATGAAGAGAATGCCCCACAAGGGAGATAATAGTAAAGCCCATTGCCAAGCGAAAATTTGATTGTCTTTGCGAGGGCGGGCGGCAAATCCAAAGACAGCGCCGCCGACAACTGAGGTGATGAGGGTAAGAATCCACTGTTCTTGGGGTAAGCCGGGAACAACATTACAACCGCCTTTGGCTAAACAGCCTTTAACGGTATCCACCGATTGCGCGATCGCGTTATTTTCCCCATTTTCTTCCACATAGAACATATTGCCAAAACGGGTTTGTAGTTCCACCCAAAAGGTACGCGGCAGCACATCATAAACATCATCTCCGACGTTAAAGGCTAAAAGATTGCCACCTCTGGAGTCAGCAACGAGTAAAACACTTTTATCATTCAATCCCCAGTAATCTTTCACCGCGCGTCCGGGGGTACGATCATATTGCGTTAAAATTCTGAGTTTCCAGCCTGTTTCCGCTTCAAACTGGTTAATTTTTTCTTTTAAGGATTCTTCCTGTTGTGTCGGGAGAAAATTGGCTAAATCAATGATTGGGGTTTGCTGTTGCGGTAATAGAGAAGGATCATTAACGGCTTGGGTGGGGCTAGGGTTGGCAAAAAAAGCTGATATTCCCAAAAAGCAACTGAGAAAGAGGAGGGAAAGGCGTTGCAAAGACGGAATCAATCGTTTCATATAACGGCTTAGTTTCAACATTTCTTAAAAAATTAGCAATAAGCTCAAAAAACTTTACACTTATTTACTTTATTTTAAGGATAGTCAGAAAAAAATTGTAGGGAAACCTCTAATTCTCATCCTTAAGATAGGTTTTATCTCTCATTGATCCATTCCTGATAACGTTGGTTTAAGTTGCGCGCGGCAGGAGAGGTGGCATTGGGGCTAAGAAAATGAGAAAATTCAAAGGTAATCAGTTTATCAACAGCGGCGGCTTCGGCTTGTTCAATTTTGTAACGGAGTTTGCGATAATCAATGGGTGGGAACTTAAAGGCAACATCGCGATCGAAGCTCTCGACATTACTCCAAGCGGTTAATCCATATTTCTTCGCTAACTGAGAATTGGCTTGTAAATACTGCGGTAAATCTTCATAGGCAACATTGCCATCCTGAAACGCCACAATATCCACCATTCCTTCTAAACGGGAAAAGACAGAATCCCATGCGCTAATATGCTCATTAAGAGAAATGGCACTCTCCCCAAACTGTTTAAGCCCTTTAATATAGGGAGAAATTAAAATGGGAACGTCTCGCAGTTTTTTCAAGTGACGGGATAACGCTTCATACACTTGCATCATTCCCTCATCATAGGTGTTAATCTCATGGCTGATATACCAACCCCCAAATGCTTGATGATGCCCATAACGGCTGATAAATTCCTCACAGAAGGCTTTGTTAATTTCAGTTTCGGTTTGATAGTCACCGTTTAACCAGTAGTTTCCAGAGTCATAGGTGCCGAAATAAAAGGTCATCCCGTACTTATTGGCAAGGGTAAGAAATAATTCTACTAAGTCGGTATAGATGGGGAGAATGCCAATTTTTTCTTGTAAAACTTGGGAATTAAATGTGGCTTGTTTTTTATAGCCGGCGCGAATTAAAATCACGGTATCAATGCCGATGTCTTTCATCGCAGCGAAATCCTTATCCCAATCGCGATCGCGCCAATTTTGCGAAGGAATATCATGGGTAATCTCATCAAGAAAGGTTCCGGTAATGGCTGGTTTCATTTTTCTATTCTTTCTAAAACTCCCACACATTCTAAATGTTTCGTTTGCGGAAATAAATCTAACCCCACCACATCCTGTAACTGATACGTCTCTCGACACAAAGCATTCAGATTACGGGCAAAACTTTCGGGGCTGCAACTGACATACACTAATTGTTGCGGTGGATGTTCTAAAATCTGTTTTAAGACTTTTTTCGGCAGTCCACTGCGCGGGGGATCAACAATGAGACTCGATTTTTCCGAGGGCAATTCCGCTAAAAATTCTCCCAGACGATCTTCGGTTTTACTGCGAAAGATACGAAGGTTATCAATTTCTAAATTCTCTTGATTCTGTTTAGCGGCTTCAATGGCGAGGGGATGCTCTTCGATGCCAATGACTTCTCGCGCATAGGGCGCACTCATAATCCCAAATAATCCCATCCCACAATAACTTTCAATGAAGGTATCAGGCTTAAAATTTTGAATGGGACGCACCACTTGTTCTACTAATTTCGGTAACATAGGAGTGCTTCCTTGCCAAAACGCATGGGCGGGAACAATTAACTGATAAGTTACATCAGTGAGAGGATGGGTTAATTCTTCATTTAACCAAGCAATTTCTTCGGGTTGAGGATTTTCGGGGCCAATATAGACTTCTCCTAGTTTCGTTCCCCGAATCAAAACATTGAGAATGCCGTTACTGGTAAACTCGCTAAAGTGATTTTGACGCTGTTGTTGTAACGCCTCATCCACACTTTCCACACAGATAGGGCATTCTTGATTTCGCATCATATCAATGCCTAAAACTTGCCAAAAGCCGGGTTCACCGGGGCCATGGAGTTTGATGCTGTTGCGGTAACGATAGGGAGTGGGAGAACCAATAATTCCTCTTAAGGGGAGTGGGCTAGCATGATGATCGCTATCAAAATAACTGCGTAGGCGAGATTCTTTGATCTTTAATTGCGCTTGGTAGTCGATATGTTGGAACTGACAACCGGCACAAGTAGTGAAATGTTGACATTGCGGGGTAGCGCGATCGCGACTGGGATTAATAATTTCTACGGCTTTCAACAGCAGACGGCGTTTCCAATTACGAACCACCTCTCCCCGTATGGTTTCCCCTGGAATACTGCCCGGCACCACCACTTCCTTTCCCTGTAAATTGGTTTCTCCAAGGTACTTATTATTGAAGCGTTCGATGGTGACAGTTA
>CAZTXK010000065.1:0-2626 GCA_964617275.1 uncultured Dactylococcopsis sp.
TTAGATAAGGGGAATTGGGGGGATTTTAGTTTTTCGTTAAAACAAAAACGCTACCTCGGTTTCCTCTAGCTAACCGTAAATCCTCGTCGAGATAGGTGATTTCTAACCAAGCATTCGAGTTGGGATTACTAATATCAAAATCTAGCGGAATAAACTTTTTCCCTTCCTTAATTTTTTCAATATAATCAGTGGGATTTTCATAACCCAGAAAGCGTTGTAACCCGACAATCGAACGCTTAAAATTAACATTGACTCGTTTTTCTGAAGCGGGAGTAAAGTCAGCAACCACCGAGACAATTCCCTCTAAAAAAGGAATCCCCACAACTTCGGCGATATTATAAACCTTGTTCTCTTCGGTATCAATACATTGATAAATTTGCCCAGATTGTAAGAAGGGAAACTGATCAAATCGGAGTAAATCTTTACTGGTTGTGTAAAGCAGTCGCCAATTGCCATGTAATAAGTCGCTACATTCAATGGGATTAGGAGTGGGATTTTCTGCTTCTAATTGCGCGATCGCGCTTAATACCTTGACTTTATCTGGTTCCTTCGCTAAATTTCCTCGATTTCTACCAGCGATCGCGCTGAGTAATTGATCCTTATGACTCATTTCTCCCAACTCCTCTGTAATCTCTAGCATTAACTCATTTCTAACATCTTTTGAATCGGTTTTAACGCCGCCACCCGAATCTCTTCAGAAAGATAAACTTCTGGTTGCCGATGTTTCATCGCCAAATATAATTTTTCTAAGGTATTTAAGCGCATATAAGGGCATTCATTACAAGCACAATTATTCATCGCTGGTGCTGGAATAAACGTTTTCTCTGGGGCAACTTTTTGCATCTGATGGATAATTCCCGGTTCTGTCGCCACAATAAATTCTTGTTGTGAAGTTTCCTGACAATACCTTAATAATGCAGTGGTTGAACCAATATAATTAGCATGACGTAAAACTGGTTCTTCACACTCAGGATGGGCAATAATTTCGGCTTCAGGATGGGTCGTTTTTAGCTGCACAATGGCTTTTTCGGAAAAGGTTTCATGGACAATACAGCTTCCTTGCCATAACACTAAATCGCGTCCCGTTTGTTGCATCACATACCGCCCTAAATTGCGATCGGGGGCAAAAATAATCCCTTGATCTTCAGGAATTTGATTAATAATTTTCACCGCATTAGAACTGGTGCAAATAATATCACTCATTGCCTTAATTTCGGCAGTGCAGTTGATATAAGAAACCACTAAATGATCGGGATATTTTTCCTTAAATTTAGCAAATTCTGGCGGTGGGCAACTCTCAGCCAAGGAACAACCTGCTTCCAAATCAGGTAATAACACTAATTTATCGGGATTCAAAATTTTGGCGGTTTCTGCCATAAAATGAACCCCAGCAAAGACAATTACATCAGCATCAGTATTCGCTGCTTTTTGGGATAACCCTAAGGAGTCGCCAAGGTAATCAGCGACATCTTGAATGTCTCCTTCTTGATAATAGTGGGCTAAAACCACCGCATTTAGTTCTTTTTTGAGTTCTTCCACTGCGGTGAATAAGTCTCGGGGAAGTGCATTTGATTTTGATTTAACAGCCGTTGTAAACACAGTTCGATTCGATCTTCCTAATTTTAGTTAGTTCTACCATATATTATAGTTAAATTTACCAAAAATGTCAGGTTGGGGCTTTTGCGATCAAAATTGCCCGTTGGGGTGCAGGATATCCTTCAATGGTTTGACTATGATCCTCAGGGTTGAGAAAATTCTCTAGCGAGTGAAATGTCATCCAGTCGGTGCGTCGTTGTTCTTGAATCGTGGTTTTTGTCACATCAATCAAGGTTACGCCGCTAAAGCCACAGTCAGTTAACCAAGAGTTTAAGATAGAACAACTGGGAATTGACCAAACATTACGCATCTTTGCATAGCGTTTTTCTGGAGTCAGAGTTTCTCCATAGTCTTCCGGAATAACAAGGGTTTCTAAAACTAATTCTCCTCCCGGTTTGAGAGTATCTCTTAGCGTCTGGAGATGATGAAGCGGCGATCGCTGATGATAGAGGATTCCCATAGAAAAGACAGTATCAAACCCCTGTAACTTCTCAGGAAGATGTTGCACGCCCAAAGGTAAAACATAGGCTTGGGTAGTGGGAAAATAACGGCGAATCGCTTCATACTGCATCACATACAGCAAAGAGGGATCGATTCCAACTACTAATTTTGCCCCCTTCCCCAGCATCCGTAAGCCGTAATAACCATTGCCACAGCCCACATCTAACACCATTCGCCCGTCTAAGGGAGTAATCTGATCTTGCAAGCGTTCCCATTTCCAATCCGAACGCCACTCTGTATCAATATACACCCCAAATAGTTCTATTGGCCCCTTACGCCAAGGATGAAGCTGTTTTAAGCCTGTTTCCAGCTGCTTACGAGTGGTTTCCTCAATATCTTCCGGGCAACCAATTTTGACTTTTTCCTGAAGATCAATCACACTGGGAGTTAAATTCGGAAGACTTTCTACGGCTTCTTTCCATTTGGAAAAGTCACCATGGGGTTGATTAAATGCTTTTTCCACATCTTGAGGAAGCGTTTCTAACCACTTTGCTGCGGCGGATTTCTCTAATTGTTGATATAAAGATTC
>CAZTXK010000065.1:2726-11030 GCA_964617275.1 uncultured Dactylococcopsis sp.
GAAACGCCATAATCAGCTAACTTCAGCAAAAATGTGACCCGATCAACTCCGACTAGCATGGCAGCCATTCGGAGATGATAAACGTTTAAGTTCAAAAAGTTTCACTGCCATCGCCCATTTTGCTTCTGCTTCAAATTGTTCTGGAGTGTCTCCTAAAACATCGGGAAATGTTTCGGGATATTGCACTGTAAATTCTAATGACATGATCATCAAATAATTATCTACTTATACCATCCCTACACTATTATTTTACAGTCATTGGTTTACAAATAACAAATAACAAATAACAAATAACAAATAACAAATAACAAATTATTTCCCCGAACCGGGGCCGCCGCCACGAAAGCCAGAACCACCATACTCAGAACGAAGTGGCGTTGGTTGCCAGCCTCCTCCATAATAATAACCCGAGATTCCTGTACCATGACGAGGTAAATAAAGGGGTTGCGATTCTTGACGCAGACTGAGTGCAGAACGTTGAGTATAACCAGCGAAAATGGTTAATAAAGCAATGGTTAAACCGAGACCAGCAAAAATTTTTGGTAGCATAGTTATGGATTAGTTAGTATCAACAGTAATCACTTTAACGGGATGATTTCCAGATAAAGTTTTCGCATTTTCTTTAACAATTAAGGTTGTTTTATCAATGGGTTGATCAGGCGTTACTTCCACATAAAACCCATAAGAACCCCGTCGCGTGAAGACAAAATATTGTTCTAATTTTCCCCTTGCGTCTTCAATTTCTCCGTCATCTCGACGATAATTAACGTTTATATTGGTTTGTTCGCTATAAACTTGTTCTCCCATGCCATCTTTAATCCACAAATTAACTGATAGAGACGATGGGGAGGTTTCATCGGATAATATTTTAACCGTGAGTTTCACTAAATTATTTTCACCGCCAACAATTTCACGTCCTCCCAAATCACTATCATTAATTTTTTCTTTAATAATTCTAACTTTTCCCGTGGTTCCCACTGAAATTAAGGTTAAAATTGTCATCGCGATCGCGCCAAAAAAACCTACCCAAAGATAGCGCGTATCAATGACCCCATTCTTAACATCAACTCGAAAAGAAACTGGTTGATCCGTAATCACATTTCCACCAGTCTGTCCATATTCTAAAACCGAAACCGCAATCGTCAGTTCTTCTTCTTGTTTTTCTCCTAATTGAACATCTAATCCCCCTAATAAATCTTCTTCTTCCCAACTGCCACTTTCTCCCCCTTCTCGCCAGGTTCCTGCTTCTCGCCAAGCCTCTTTAATGGCAGAAGCCAGTCTTTCTCCTTGTTGATCATAAAGTTGAATTTCGTAAACCACCCAACGATTAGCCGGAAGCGTCGCCTTCACATCAATTCGTAATGCCCCAATCAAACTCCGTTGTAGCGTAATCGGTGGCAGTTCAACCCTTTCTTCAGGGGAAACCCTGACTGTTTCCTTAAAGAGTTGGTTCGAGAAAAAAGCACTCGCTATGGTAGCAATAATAACTAAAGCAAGGGCAATCACACTTATTTTAGAACTTTGTTCAACAAAACGGCTAGTGGTAGAAGATTTAATTTGGACTGACATTTTTTTTACAATGATAAATCAGTTAAAAGGATAACTTTAGCGTACAATTTTAAGGGAAGTATTGGCAGTCATTAAAACGATGGACACATTACTACAAGCAATTGGATCAACATTAGGTTGGGCTTTTTTCGGGGTATTTCTCTTATATGGGGCAATTCGTCTCTTTGATCTTATTACACCGACGGATTATCGCGGGGAAATTCGTCAAGGAAATATTGCCGCAGCGATTTTTGTCGGGGCGTTTATTCTTGCTTTAACCGCAATCATTGTTGCTGTGATTGTGAGTTAAAAATTCTTAAGTTTTTCCCAAGAGTATGGTAGGCTATGGGATTAAATTTAAGAATGAATTTGTGCAACGATGAGTAAAATACAGGTAGGATTATTATTTGGTGGGCGTTCAGGAGAACATGAGGTGTCGATTCGTTCGGCAGCCGCGATCGCGCAGGCACTACAATCTGAAGAAAATGCCCCAAAGTATGATCTCACTCCTGTCTATATTCACAAAAATGGCATCTGGGAAGCTGGAGAAGGCGCAAAAACCGTTTTACAGCAACAGATTCCGCCCACCCTACAAGGTTCGGGAAACTTATGGGAATTGCCCCCAGAAGCTGCCAATATTGATGTTTGGTTCCCTATTTTACACGGTCCCAATGGGGAAGATGGAACCATTCAAGGATTGCTAACTTTAATGCAAGTTCCCTTTGTGGGCAGTGGCGTGTTAGGGTCAGCCGTAGGAATGGATAAGTTGGCAATGAAAACGGCTTTTGCCCAAGCGGGATTGCCACAAGTTAAATATAAAGGGGTGAGTCGAGATAAAATTTGGTCAAGTCCTTGTGTGTTTCCCAAACTCTGTGATGAAGTAGAAGAGGAGATTGGTTATCCCTGTTTTGTGAAACCGGCGAATTTAGGATCATCAGTGGGGATTTCTAAAGCAAAAGCGCGATCGGAGTTAGAAACAGCGTTAGATGAAGCTGCCAATTATGATCGGCGCATTGTTGTGGAACAAGGAATTACCGCTAGAGAAGTGGAATGTGCCGTATTAGGGAATGAATATCCTCAAGCCTCAGTGGTGGGAGAAATTAGCTACAATACAGAGTTCTACGATTACGAAACGAAATATACTGAAGGCAAGGCAGAACTTTATATTCCCGCCCCTCTCCCTGATAAAATTTTCAAGCAAGTGCAAGAATTAGCCAAAGAAGCCTTTATTGCTGTTGATGCGGCTGGCTTATCCCGAGTCGATATTTTCTATGAAGAAGCCACAGGAGACGTTTATCTCAACGAAATTAATACGCTTCCCGGGTTTACAATAACCAGTATGTATCCTCGTTTGTGGGAAGCGACTGGAATTTCTTTTCCGCAATTAGTGGATCGATTAATTCAGCTAGGGATGCAGCGACATTAATAAATGGGGAGACAATGGCGGTTAATTCCTTTATTTCTCTTTCTCTTACTGGCTTTTTCTATTGAAAGAAATCCTTTTCGGAAGCAATTAGCTTCTCCTTCGCCGCCACCCATTCCAGCCTCCTTTAAAGTAGAAAAATGGCGACAACAGCTAGGGCAAAAAATCATTACCCTTCGTCAAGCCATTCCTACAGAAAAGCGGGTAATTTTAGTTCCTGATGAAGCAACTTTTTTAAATGCCATTCAACAGTGGAATCTTCAACGTCGCTATCCGATTTTAATTGAAGATGATTACTATACGCCTTTATTTTTAAATCGGTTTCAACCAGAAGAAGTGATACGATTATCTTCCATTGAGGAAATTCCGTCTAACCGAAAAGAAACCATGAGGAAAGCAGTGGCGGCAGCTTGGGAAAGTGAAGCAGAAACGTTATCTCAAACTTGGAAAAATTCAGTTTGGAATCCGCCAGGGGTTGTTATTACTTCAGTGAATGATCCCGCCTCAGTCGCAGCAGTTGCCCTTGCCGCCGATCGCGGTCAGCCTTTATTATTTTTAGAAGACTATTTTGGAGGGATTAATCAAACCCTACAAGCAGAATCTTGGCAACAATTGAGTCAGCAAGTTGATGAATTAGTCGCTAGCACAGGATATGAGTATCAAAGTTTAGGCGATACCATTGATACGATTACATTAGCACGTACAATTCCTGTCAAATATGAAAGCCCTAAAGATGGTAATTTATTAGCCGTAACAGATGGCTTAGGGCGAAATGACAACGGAAACCGCTACGCCATTACAGGTTGGATTTATGGTAGCCCAGAACGAGCGGTTTATCAAGCCATGTCAGCGATTTTTTTACCGCAAGAAACCGCCCTCCTTTATGATAGTTATCCGCAAACTGAAAGTTGGGAAGCCTATCACTTTCAAGAAACTCTCCCCATTTTAGAAGAGAAAGATTTAGACATTAAGCATATTAAACACGCGAATGCGAGTAAAGAAACTTGGCAAGAAATTAGTAATGAATCTTGGGATTATGATTTAGCGTTTATTAACTCGCGAGGGGGAAAAGCGAATTTTTCTGTAGGAAATGGGAGTGCTTCCGTTGAGGATATTCCCAACTTAAATGTTCCCACCGCAATGCACATGATCCATAGCTTTTCGGCAACGACTCCCGATGATATTAACACCGTGGCTGGGCGTTGGTTAAATAATGGGGTTTATGCTTATGTTGGTGCAGTAGATGAACCTTATGTCAGTGGGTTTGTTCCCCCGAAATATGTCATTTCTCAGCTATCCTTAAATGTTCCGTTTCTAGTTGCTTCTCGCTATAGTAATTCCTCGGCTTGGAAAGTAACCACCATTGGCGATCCATTAATGGTCATTCATGAGGATATTGAGTATAATAAAAAGCCGTAGCTTTTAAACTAAATTGATGTGGGTTTCTTATTCTTTATGGTCGCAGTTTCAACCCCAACTGGGAAAAGAGGAGTATCATTGTCATCACAAACGAGGCTTTATTCGCGCTAAGGCGGGTGAACCTAAAGTTAAGGAATTGAAAGCAAAGGATACTACGCCACAGAAAATTGGCAAACTTGCCCAAAAAGCAGTTTACTATTTCTATCATCATCCTGAATTTTTAAGTCGAGAGGGAATTAATTATATTGCTAAAGAGGTGCTAAACTTACAGCAAGAGTCTGAAGAAGTGCAAAGTCGCCTCCAGAAAATTTTAGAACAGTATCTCCATTATCCTTTCTTGCAAGATAAATTGGTTCTAAGCCTCACTTCAGGGGAGGAAAATCATTCTTCTAATGTTATCCTGAAAGATGATTACAGACAAGGTAAACTTTTTTTTGCCTATGATTGTATTCTAAAAAGAGAGGATGAGGGAATCCATATCATAGATTTTAAAACAGGGAAAAGTCAGTTTAAGCCTGATATAAGACAGGCGTTAGTGTATTTGTTGGCGGGGAAAATATTATATCCAAATGAGACAGTCACTGCTTCATTTTATCACTTAGAATTAGCCCAAGAATCTGAGAGTTATTCGGCGACAGATGAGGAATTAAATTTAGTCGCTAAAAACTTACTCGATATCGCCCAAACAAATCAAAAACAAATCAAGCGTTATCACCAGTTTCCTGATAGTTTTAATCAGATGTTTCCCGCTTCCCCTGGAAAAGTTTGTAATCATTGTCCATTTACTTCCATTTGTGAACATTATGACGAGTTCCAATTATATTAGTACAATTTTAGAGGTTAGTTTATCGTCTCAATCAAGAGTAACTTGTTTGCAAACAAACTCTACTCTTTCTATTCAACAAGGTCGAAAGATTGCTAGCCATTTTTCAGGGAAAAATTATACAGTAAAAGGAGTTTATTATAATGGATATTTTTGGGTAATTTCTCATCCTAGTAATACCAGTTCTCTGACTGACTGGCAAGAGGAGTTTAGCGCGATCGCGCAAAAGTTACGTTCTGAGTTTGGACAATTAGATTTAAGTCTTACAGAAATCAGTATTGATGTTCCTCCGATAACCGTTATCTCCCATTTAGCAAGGCAAATTTTATCTCCAAAAGCGAAACAGCAACCCCATACAGTCTTTCAAGAATCATTTTATCAAATCTATCGTGAACTAGATATTATTCCTGAAATCATTTTTCCTGACAAAGCAGGAATTGCCTTAAATTGGAAAACTCATATTCAACCAACAGAAACCCTTAAAGATTACTGGATTCGGAAGAATAAAGATCAGAATACACTCTTAAAATTAGACGTTAGAAATCGTTTTGCTAATCATCGTAGTGGCATCATTGATAGTGTTATTGGGACTTGTCAAACTGAGCGCGATCGGCTATTAAGTTATGATTTAATCCCTAGCACTCGTCGTCTAATCGAAAATAGTGATAACGAAGATTTAGTGGTTTCGGTTAAACAAAATAATCAGGGCAATTATAGTGATTATGTAATTGCTGGTTTAGAGTTAAATATCAATCCGAACAATTGTCAGTTAGTAGGATTAAATAATTATGAACAGTATCGCAAACAAGCTAAAATTGAGCTAAAAGAATGGGAAACCTTATTAGATAAAGGAAAACAACTGGCTCAAAACACACTAAATGATTGGGGAATCAAAGTAAGCTCAAATTATGTTAACTCAATTGATTCTGATGAAACCCTACTATGCTCAAAAAAATTTAATATAGACAAAGTTAAACTTGAATTTGGCAAGCAAGTAACTTCATCTCGTAATCAAATTAAATCAGGATTAAAGAAAGGCGGTGTATTTTATCGTCATAAGAATTTTTCTCAAGGTAAAGCGGTTAATGTTGTTGCATTAAATTTATGTGAAGAAAAAGCTAATTATTACGTAAATGAGTTAGGTTCTGCTTTAGACGAAATTGGCTTTAAAATGAAACTGGTTAAACCGATTTCTTTATCAGTATCTGGAAAAATGTCGGAAGAAGATGTTGCTAAAATTGATCGTGAATTAGAAAGCGCGATCGCGCTTAATCCTGATTTATTTTTAACCATTCTTCCTGAAGGAGATAAACAACTTGATGAGACCAGTCAAGGAAGCTACTATCATTATATCTCTCAGCAATTATTAAAACAGGGAATCCCCAGTCAGATGGTGACAGTTGAAAATTTGAATAATTCCTATATTATTAATAATGTTGTCTTGGGAATCCTTGCCAAATTAGGTAATCTTCCTTTTGTTTTAAAAGAACCTTTAAAAGTAGCGGACTGCTTTTTGGGATTAGATGTGGCAAGGTTTCGGAAGAGTAAAGGAAATGGCACGCAAAATGCTTGTGCTTGTGTTCGAGTTTATGGTAGCAAAGGAGAATTTATTAAATATTATTTAGAACAAGATCGCTTAGAAGGAGAAGAAATTTCTCCTAGAATTTTGAGAAAGTTTACACCAGAAAAAGAGTTAGCAAATAAAACAGCATTAGTCTTTCGGGATGGACGGTTTCGAGGCGAGGAAATTCCGTTTTTGAAAGAAAGAGGAGAAGCAATTAATACTCAATTTATTTTTGTTGAAATCACGAAAAACAGAACAACTCGTTTATTTAATTATCAAGGTAATTCCCTACAAATCCCAGATCGTTATTTGCTATTTCGACATTCTAATACCGAAGCAACTGTAATAACAACACAACCGCCACAAAAAGTTGGAATTGCTAGTCCAATTAGAATTACAATTCGCCAAGAGGGAGTTGTTCCTCCCTTTAGAGATGTTTTAGAAGCAACTTTTAAACTATGTTTATTACATCATGGTTCATATCAAGAACCAAAACTTCCTGTTCCCATTTATGCCAGTGATCGCATTGGCTACAAAACCTTAAAAGGACTTTATCATACAAACCCACAAGGGGATTGCCAATGGTGGTTATAAGTAAAATTCATGCTAACCAGTATTAAAAACCCACTGATTAAACAAATTCGGAAACTTCACACCAGCAAACATCGCAGGGCGCAAAATCTTTTCTTATTAGAAGGAACTAACTTACTCGAAGCTGCCTGTGAATTAGGGTATCCCCTAGAAACGGTGTGTTATACCTCTCAGTGGCAGTCAAGAAATCTTGATTTGCTGAAGCAATGTGAGGAGTGCAGCCAGCGCATGGAAATAGTCTCAGAAGAAGTGTTAAGCGCGATCGCGACAACCGTTAATCCTGATGGAATAGTTGCCACAGCGCCGCGTCAATCAGGGAAAAGTCCCAATCTCTCCACTGTCCAACTAGGAATCATTTTAGAACAATTACAAGACCCCGGCAATATGGGAACCATTATCCGTACCGCCGCTGCCACAGGAGTCGAGGGAATTTGGGCGAGTGAAAACAGTGTCGAATGGGATCATCCGAAAGTTTTACGGGCTTCTGTGGGGGCGTGGTTTCGTCTTCCCATGACAGTAGCCACTGATATCCCTTCCTTAATTCAAGAATTTCCCGGTCAAGTTGTAGCAACCCTTCCCACAGCCGAAAAAACTTACTGGGAAGTGGATTTTCAGCAACCCACTCTGATTTTACTGGGAAATGAAGGGGCAGGGTTATCGCCAGAATTAGCGAGTTTAGCCACAGAAAAGATCAAAATTCCTCTAGGAGGTGGTGTAGAATCCTTAAATGTCGCGATCGCGGCTTCCCTCTTACTCTACGAAGCCAAACGACAAACTAACCAATAAAAAACCCCCTCCCGAAGGAGAGGGCGAAATGTTAGCTAACTAATCAGAATTAGCCGTTGATTGCAGGCGCTTGCATCGCAACTGGAGTAGTTTCGCCAGACGCTAAGTCTAAGGGGAAGTTGTGGACATTACGCTCATGCATTACTTCAA
>CAZTXK010000066.1:0-10936 GCA_964617275.1 uncultured Dactylococcopsis sp.
TTTTAGTCAAATGTTAGGCTACGATGTGGATGAATCATTTTTTAATCAGCTTTAAGATTTGTCCTTTGTTATTCGTTATTTGTTATTTGTTATTTGTTATTTGTTATTTGTTATTTGTTGACTAATGACTAATGATAAGTACGGGCGAACGGCCGTTCGCCCCTACCAATGACTAATGACTAATTGTCGTTCTAACCAATTCAAATTAAAAACTTCGGCGTAAATGGGATTACCAACGGTTAGCAAGCCTTGTTCATTTTTTACAATTAAACCTGATAATAAAAGTTCTGCTTGTTCTGGACTATTATCAGGAATAATCCCTTGGGGTAACGGGGGGGGAAAGTGAGGATAGGATGTCGAGGGAGGAGAAGAAGTGAGAATTTGTTTGTAAGTTTTGAGAAGAGAAAGCTGTCTTTTTTCATAGTAAAGAACGCGATCGCGGATCCCCTGAAGATGTTGCGGTTCATCATTGGTTTCCCAGTTTTCAATAATGCGCGATCGCGCTATTTTTTCGACTTTTTCTGCTTCTTCTCCCGTTTGAATATAATCTGAATATAAAGCAACTAATTGACATAATTTTTGAGTCAGAAAGGGTTGACCTCCAGTCCACATTAAAATAAATTTTAAGACCAAATCAACATCTTCAGCTTTATCCCTTAAGCCAATTTTTAACGGGAAGGCTTCTTCTAAGGTAAACTCTGATAAAGGAATGGCTTTCCCGAGATTAAAGGGAGTGCGACTTTTATCTTGCATTAACTTAGGGGGAGTTGTCACCCCAAATAGGGCAAACCCTAAACGATTATAAATAGGATTTTCGGCTCGTTGATGATAAAAAAAACGAATCAGCGCAAAAAAATCATCCATGGCAAAATCAAGACTTAACACACTATCCACTTCATCAAAGCAAATAATAATTAATTCCGTTTCAATATAATATAAAACAATCTCTTCAATAAAGCGACTAAACCGTAACACTGGAGACAGCATTGCCAAATCTTGCCACCATTGTTTTAAGTTTAGGGTTTTTCTTAACTGTAATTTTCGCGCTAATTCAAAACATAAACCACAATACCATTGTTCAGGAGTGACTTCCACTGTTCCTATGCTGGTTAAGTCTATAGAAACACAAGTAATTCCCGCTTGGCGCAACTGATACATGGTTTGTAAGCGGAGGCTGGATTTTCCCACTTGTCGGCTGTTAAAAACATAGCAAAATTCTCCTTGTTTGAGTCTTTGATATAATTCAGTATCTCCAGCTCGTTTAATATAAGTGGGATGGTTAAAAGAAAGTCCACCTCCAACTTGATAAGGATCATTAAAATTCTCAAAGCCACTGGCAAGCATGATTTAATAATTATTGTTTTCATTAATTAAATTGAGGCGCGATTGAAAATAATTATAATATAAATTATAACGAATTTTAACGGTATTTCCGACTAAATTAACTAGCCCAATACTTTGTAATTGATAAGTAATAATTGGTGAAATTTCCATTAGTTGATTATGAGTAACGAGTCCTTGCATCGTCGCACATAAATCAGGACAACTCTTTAAGATATTAAATAAGCGATGAAGATGATGGCGATAAATGCCACTGTCTGTGGAAGCCTCTTGTAAAATCTCTTGTAGTGTAAAATTTCCCTCCCAAAGATGATAGAACGCCAACTGAATTAAGTAGGGATGTCCCCCCACCATTTCTAATAAAGGACGTAATAACTCCTGTCCTGTGTTCCCTGCTGCCCAATCTAAATGATATTTGAGAGCCAGTTCTTGAACTTGTTCTAAACTCAAGTCCGGTAAATAAATGGGCAAGCCCACATTAAAGGGAGATTGATGAATATCCAGAGGCACATAGGCTTCTGTAGAATGAACCACAATTAACCGTAAAGACTGCCAAATTTCATTTTCATTGGCTTCTTCGTGCCAAACCCGCAATAAGGGTAAAAAATCTGCCGCAACATTAGGATAGGTAAAAACTCTTTCCACATCATCTAAAGCGATAACTAAAGGGGTATCTAGCCTAGGTAGCAGATAATCTTCTAAATAGTGGTTGCAATTTGATTTGGCAAAGCTAGGATCATTATCCCAGTATTGATCTAGGTTAGGGGCAATTCTGAGCTTACGAGTTAAACTTCGACATAGCCAGCGCAAAAAAGAATTGAGATTGGTAAAACTTTCGGCGGTGGCTTCTTCGCAACTGAGGCGTAAGGTTTGGTAGCCTTGATTTTGAGCATAGCCCAATAAGCGGTAGAGGAGAGAGGTTTTCCCCATTTGGGTTGGGGCTTGAATGCGAATTAATCCTCCAGGCTGTAAAATTTTTTGATAACATCGCTGTTCAATGGGAGGACGTTCGATGTATAGGGGACAATCAAAGTTTAAAGGTAATCCTGGAAATTCTGGGGAAAAGGAAAGAGACGTTTTGGAGGGAAAATGATTTTCTGATTTTAAGGGATAAGCGTATTGGCGGAAAATACTGTGTAAATTGCTTTTTGTTACTTTTTTCCCTAAAAGTTCGCTCAGTTGTTTCCAAATATTAGAACCTACGGTGCGGATATATCCAGAATCATATCCTAGTTCATCGGCAATGTCTTGGTAACCTTTTCCTTGCCAACAAAGACGAAAAACAGACGCTTGTAAGTCGTTTAAGCCTTCGGGTTGTAGGAATTGATCGAGAAGCGCGATCGCGTCATCAACTGTCATAATAATGGGGTAAATCAGAGATTACAAAATCAGACTTTAAAACTATTGTGACCATTTCGGGCTAACTTTTATACAGTTGTGACAAAAAACACGAAAAAATGGCGAGCTTAAATTCAAACCGAGAACCCCTTACTAATTTAATTCTTTATCATCTTTTTAAATGGTCAGTGGTTAGTCCCGCCTTTAATGTTTATTATCGGGGAAGACTCTATGGCAGGGAAAATGTCCCAAAAACAGGCGGATTAGTGGTGGTTAGCAATCATGCCAGTTTATGTGACCCTCCTTTATTGTCTTGTTGTGTGGGTCGTCCTGTTGCTTATATGGCAAAAGAAGAACTGTTTGAGATTCCCATTCTGAAACAAGGGATTGCTCTCTATGGCGCTTATCCCGTTAAGCGTTCGGCGGCTGATCGCAGTGCCATTCGAGCAGCCCTCAAAACCTTGGAACAGGGATGGGCAGCAGGTATTTTTCTCCAAGGGCATCGCACTTCTGACGGACGGATAACAGACCCCAAGTTAGGAGCAGCCGTGATTGCTGCCAAAGCTAATGTTCCTATTTTACCTGTTAGTTTATGGGGAACCGAGAAAATTCCGCAAAAAGGAGTCCGTTTTCCCGCGATTACCGCCCGCATTGGCGAACCCCTTTCTCCCCCTGTTTCTAATAAGCGGGAGGCCTTAGAAAGTGTTACTCAAAAATGTGCTGAAGTAATTAATACTATGCACAGTCAAGGAAGATAGGGATTTGTTATTTGTTGTTTGTCCTTCGTCCTCTGTCCTTTGTTGTTTGTAAACTAATGACTAATGACCAATGACTAATTACTAATGACTTTTTAGGATTCCGTTTCGTGACGGGAAATGGCAATTTCGATCGCGGCATGGAGTTCTCGTTCCTTAAAGGGCTTGAGAATATACCCATAAGGCTTGCTTTCTTTGGCTCGTTCTAAGGTGCTGTCACCGGCATAAGCTGTGAGATAAATAACCGGAAGATTATAATCTTTATAAAGCTGAGTGGCAGTATCAATGCCATCAATGTCTCCTTGGAGATTAATATCCATTAAAACCAGATCAGGAGGATTTTTTTCGGCTAACTCTATGGCTTCTTCGCCAGAGGCAACGCGCCCAATGACTTCATAGCCCATTTTCTCTAAGCGTCGGTTGATATCTAGAGAGACAACCGCTTCATCTTCGACAATTAAAATTTTCTTAGCTGACATAATTAAAATCTTTTACGTTCAATCGGTTTGGGAAAAGTTATTTCAAAACTTGCCCCAGGGTTATTCTGAAATTTTAAACGACCACGGAGTTGTTGCGTTAAAGAAGTAATCAGTGAGAAGCCTAAAGAGGTGGCTTGACTAGGATTAAAGTCTTCAGGCAACCCCACGCCATCATCTTCAACTTTTAAGCAAAGCGTTTCCTCATCTATGAAACCTAGGAAAATATAAATATTGCCGCGACGTTCATTGGGGAAGCCATGTTTGAGAGAATTAGAAATCAGTTCATTAATGAGTAAGCCACAGGGAATGGCACTATCGAGATTCATGGGGATCGATTCAATATTCATATCCGTTTGAATCCAGTCGGGATTGACATTATAAGAAGCCAGAAGGTGATGGGCTAAATCGCGAATATAGTCAGCAAAATCAATATTGGTCAGATTAGCGGCTTGGTAGAGTTTCTCGTGAATGAGAGACATGGAACTAATGCGATTTTGACTCTCTTCAAGAATGGCAAGGGCTTTTTCGTCTTCTAGGGCTTGGGATTGTAGGGAAAAAATACTGGAAATAACTTGTAAATTATTTTTAACGCGATGATGGACTTCTTTTAATAACAGTTCTTTTTCTTCTAGGGAGGCTTTAAGTTGTTCTTCGGCTTCTTTGCGTTGACTGATATCTCGACAAACCCCAACAATTTCGCCATTTTCAGTTAGATTCATGGAAAGTTCTTGGATAAAAGTGCTGGCATCCTTGCGTTGACCGCAAATATCGCCACTCCAGTAGCCTTCCGCTTGCAGTTTTGGGAAGATTTCTTCTCGAATGCGAGGGATTTCCTCTGCTGGGTGATGACGATACCAAGGTGTTTCTAAAAGGGCATTTGCTGACTCATACCCTAGCATTTGACAGTAAGCGGGATTAACGTAGTGAAGTTCTCCTGCGGTATCAATAATCATAATGCCATCGGTGGCAGTTTCAATGGCAGTGAGTTGTTGTTGCAGGGTTTCTTGGGTGAGTTGTTTTTCTTTGGCTAGCGCGATCGCGGCAGCCGCTGAACTTAATAATCCCACTTCTAAGCGTCCCCAACTTGTCCCTTCCTGACAATTATCAAAGCCAATCACGCCAAAGAACTCCCCATTAATAATCAAGGGAATCATTAAAAAGGAAACAATCTGTCGCTCAGTAAAAAAGGGTTGAATTTCCTCAGGCAATTCAGCAACTGTTTTTTGGAGAAATTCTCCGCGTTGCAATTGTTCGTAACATTCTTCCCCAAGACTTTCATAATAAAAAACGGGTCTTTCTCCATTACTCAGAGAACAAGCGTGAGACATTTGCCACTCGGCACATTCTTGGGCGCAGACTTTACCATTTTCATCGATCGCGTTTTCATAGACATAAATCCGACTTGCTTCACAAGCATCTCCTAAAATCGCTAAAACTTCTCGATACAGAGATTCATCAACCTGAGAGGCAAGTAACCGCCGTTGGACTCCGACTAGAGCCTTAAGATAGCGTTCTCGGCGTTTTAGGGCTTCTTTCGAGCGTTTGCGTTCCGTAATGTCTTCAGCAATGCCAGCAATGCGATAGACTCGCCCTTTGTCATCTCTGACTGGGAAAGCGCGATCGTGAATCCAACGAATTTCTCCATCGGGACGAATAATCCGATATTCCTCGTCATATTCTCCGCGAATTTGTTTGCGCGAGGCAAGAAAAACCGCATCATAGTCCTCAGGATGCACTGCTTCTAACCAAGCATTGGGCTGCTCATAGACATTTTGCACACTACGCCCCCAAGTGGATTCATAAGCTGGGGAAATATACATAAAACATTGTTCCCTTAAATCCACCATCCAGAAAACTTGTTCAATATTCTCAGCGAGTTGACGGAACTGATTTTCGCTTTCTTTGAGGGCTATTTCTGCTTGTTTGCGTTCGGTAATATCAATACCAATTAAAACCGCAGCACTGGCTTGACGATACTTTTGCGCCGCCATCAGGAAGCTACGGGTTTCCCCATTTTTAATCGTACTTTCAATGACTTGGCTGGTTTCATTTTCCCCACTGGCGAGAAACTCATACATAAAACGGACAAACAAGGAGCTAGGGTTTAAAAACCCAATCTCTTTCCCAACAAAATCCTCTGGGTGTAAACCAAGTGTGGTTGCTAATTGTTGATTGACTCCCAAATAATAGCCATCTCGACTTACCCAAGACACAAGTCCTGGCACGGTATTAATCACAGCTCGTAATTGATCTTCGGCTCGACGACGCTCGGTGACATCATTCAGAGTCCCTGTAATCCCTGTTATTTCACCGTCGCTGTTAATTGTCGCCCGCGCTATCACCTCCATCCAACAAAATCCCCCATTTTGAGTTTGAAAACGAACTTCATAGCGAGTGGACTCTTGTTTGTGATGAATCAGACGCTCAAATTGAGTTTGGTTAGTGGTAAAGTCTTCAAAATACGTATAGTTGAGAAAGGATTGACCAATAGTTTCTAATACGGGGAACCCTGTAATTTCTGTCCAAGCGGGATTAAGGAAACACCATAATCCTTCTTGGTCAACTTGGAAAATGACTTCTCGAATCCCATTGACAAGAAAGCGATATTCTTCTTCACTCTTTTGCAGCGCGGCTTCTGCGGTTTTACGATCGCTGATATCTTCAATAATGGCTAATAAAGATGCCGATTCTTCTTCCGAATAAGACATCATCGACATGGTGAGATTCACCCAAACCCAATTCCCATCTTTGCGTTGATAACGCTGCTCTCGGGAAAAGGTGTTGATTTCTCTTCTGATCAGTTGTTGAACTAACTGATTATTTTCTGCAAGCTGTTCTAAGTCGATTAAATCTTGGTAGCTGCGAGTTAATAATTCCTCTTGGACATAGCCTAAAATCTCACACCCACGATGATTAATGCGCTCAAATCGACCGGACATATCTAATAGGGCCATGCCGACAGCGGCTTGGTCAAAAATACTGCGAAAGCGTTGTTCGCTATTTTTGAGGGCGATTTCAGTTTGCTTGCGAGTGCTGATATTACGGGTGATTACGCCAAAGTTCATGGGAATCCCCGTTTGAGGGTCTCGAATCACAAAAATATTGGCTAAGACAGGAAGCACCGCCCCCGTTTGATGATTTTGTAATTCTAGTTCTCCATACCATTGTCCGGTTTTGAGGATACGAGAAAAAATTTCTTGATCAAAGTATTGTTCGCTAGTCGGGGAAAAACAATGTTTGAGTAATAGGGGGAGTTGACCATTTTTGAGGTCTAACCCTAAAATTTGTTCTCCGGCGGGATTCAAAAGTTGGACTTGTCCATCAAGGGTGGTTAAGCTAATCAACTCCCGACTGTTTTCCACTAAACTCGCTAGTTTTTGTCGTTCGTTTTTAACTTGCTTGGTTTCAGTAATATCAACTCCTACCCCAAGCAGATAATTGTGATCATTATCCAGAGATAGGGGAACATGAGTGAGGTAACAAGTGGTCTTTTGATTGTCTTTACTTAAAAAAGTGGCTTCGGTGGTGGATTTCCCTTTGGTAAACGCTTCTTGGATTTGATCTTCCACATGAACTTGATCTGAAGAAATAAATAAATCCAAAAAGTCCATGTCTTCGATTTCGTCACGAGTATAGCCTGTAATTTTTTCCAGTTCTTGATTGCAGCGAGTACAGGGGCCATTTTGGCGAAGGATATAAAATACCCCCGGGAGACTTTTGATAATGGAATCAGAAATTTCTTTTTCTCGACGCAGTTCCGCTTCTTTATTCACGCGATCGCGCAAATCTCGACCTTCTGCAATGAGCATCACCACCTGTTCTGACTCATCCCAGACTCCTTTCAGCGATAAATCAATGGGAATCGCCTCTCCCTGTTCGGGTTGCAATTCCACTTCAAAGCGAATAATCCCCCCTGCTTTTGCCAATTTAATCGACTGCTTAATTTGATGGCGATCCGCCTCACGCCACCAGGGAATCTTCCAAAAATTGTTCCCCAATACAGGTTCTAACTCTCCCTGCACTAAGGCTAAGGCTTTTTGGTTTAAGTCTCGGATTTTCCCTTGCCCGTCTAATAACGCCATTAACTGGAAACTTTGATTAAATAACGCCCGCCAAGTTTTTTCACTAATGGCAAGGGCTTCCTGAACTTTTCGGGAGTGATCCGCTTCCGTTTGACGGACTAATGCTAATTCTTTAGCTTTCGCAATTTTTTCCCGAGCAAGGGAGCTATTGAGAATCCCCGTTAGGGAGTGGTGGGGGGAATGAGGTAGAGCCGGGCTGCTTCCTTGATTATGATCGGATTGTGATCCCCACTTCAGAGCGAGATCAAGTTGTCGGGTTAAAATTTTTAATTCTGATGACAATCGTTTGCGTTGTTGCCTCTCTTGTTGTAATAAATCTTGCAGTTGACGAGGATTGGTTTCCTTGCCAGCAGCGAGTTGATTACAAAATTGATCGAGGTGATCACAATGATCAAGTCTCTCACTGAGGGTATTAATGCGATTAAGCAGTTGCTGACAAATCATGATGAAGCGGTGAGTGCAGGAATCGAATTATCTTAAACCCAACCAAGTAAAAATATCTTGATTGCTAATGAGTTCAATAAGGAGTAAAATAACAAACCCTAACATGGCAAATCGTCCATTCATCCTTTCGGCATAGGGAGTCCAGCCAAAAGCGGGTTCTTCAATTTCTGGCAGGAGAGAGTCACTAGTTGTTTTTTCGGTAGAGGTTTCTTCGTTCATCTTGATTAATCATTATACGTTGCTTGATCCTCAGTTTAAGACAATTAGTTTCTCTTGACAGGGGGGATGGTCATTGGTCATTAGTCATTAGTCATTAGTTTACAAACAACAAAGGACAAAGGACGAAGGACAAACAACAAATGACAGAGGAAAAAGGACAGAGGCGTTACAATTCTTACAAAAAGAGCCATTTCATCAAATTTTCCCCCCTAATAAATCTGTCTTCTGCTACCATTGTCGGTAATATTTGATCGCACCTAAGTTGAGAGTTCAATGATAGTAAATTCAAAAATTCATAAAATTCCTTGCTAAATTGTGGGAAAATAACGATATATTTTTAATAGGAGGAATAACTCGTTAGGAAATCCTCCAGACTGAAGTAACAATCAAAGGATAATTAGCCAGAAAAATGGAAGAACAAACAGCACCATTAAAAGGTCGCGCTCTGCTACAAAAAGTTAAAGAACTCTCCCACTTACCGCGTCGAGAAACCGCCAAGCAGTGTGGTTATTACAACACGACTCAAGGCGGTCAGGTTCGTGTTAATTTAACCGAGTTTTATGATGCCGTTTTAGAGGCAAAAGGGGTTCCTTTAGATCCCGATGGCGGCAAAGATGGTCGCGGACGTGAGCCCACTTATCGCGTTAGCGTTCATAAAAATGGTCAAATTGTCATTGGTTCTACTTATACCCAAGCCATGGGTTTAGAACCCGGGGAAGAATTTGAAATTAAGCTCGGATATAAACACATTCGCCTGGTTCATCTCGATGACTCTATGGAAAAAGCAGAAGAGGCAGAAGAAGAATTGGTTTCCTAGTCTCGTTCTAGAAATTAATCCCTTCTTTAAGCGATTAGCAAACTTCCCACTGGTAAGAGCAGAGAGACAACACAGTGATCAAGTGGCTGGCGTGTAAAGGAAAAGAGTCTTTGAATCGGTCATTTCTTCTTCCTTTACACTCCGACTCTACTAGGAATAACCTCTGCTAAAATTAAGCAATTAAAGCAGTTACCAAAGTTAGGTTACTCATCAGAGCGTGTTTAAGTATCTATTTCCATTTTTTTCCCCCGAAAAAGAACACTGGGCAGCTTTTGCTCGCATCTTGCATTGGTTAACCTTATTGTGGCTTTTAATTGGTCTAGTGGTTTTATTCTCTGCCTCTTACCCCATCGCCAGTGAAGATTTCGGGGATGGTTTATATTATGTGAAACGGCAAGGAATTTGGGCTTATTTGGGGCTGGTTGTATTTAACCTGATCACTCTCACCCCTGTTAGTCGTTTATTAAAAATGACTCCCCCAATTCTGCTCATTCTTTTGGGATTAATAATTGCCACCAAGTTTTGGGGCGTAGAGATTAATGGGGCGCAACGCTGGATTGGAGTCGGCTCATTTTTAATACAGCCTTCAGAATTGATTAAACCCTTTTTAGTGTTGCAAGGGGCAATTCTCTTTTCCCAATGGCATCGAATCAAAATTGAGAAACGGTTTTTTTGGCTGCTAATTTTTGCGGGGATCTTAGGAGCAATTTTAGTTCAACCTAATCTGAGTAATGCCGCATTATGTGGCATGAGTTTATGGTTTATTGCGCTCATGGGGATGATTCGCTGGCGCAATTTAGGGTTAGTGGCTTTAACTGGGTTGGGCTTAGCCCTAGCTAGTATAAAATTAAATGAGTACCAGCAACGACGAGTCACGTCCTTTATTGACCCGTGGGCTCAGGCTGAGGGGGACGGCTATCAACTGACCCAAAGCCTCATGGCGATTGGTTCTGGGGGAACATGGGGAAGCGGCTTCGGTTTATCTGACCAGAAGTTATTTTACTTACCGATTCAATACACCGATTTTATTTTTGCCGTTTTTGCAGAAGAATTTGGTTTTGTGGGTTGTGTCATGCTGTTGGTTTTAATTATGAGCTGGGGCACTGTAGCCGCGTTGGTTGCGGCTCAAGCGCAAAAAACAGTGCATCGTCTCATTGCTGTTGGGGGTTTAATTTTTATCGTGGGACAAGCCTTAATTAATATTGGCGTGGCGACCGGCTCTTTGCCCACTACAGGGTTGCCCTTCCCCTTATTTAGTTATGGTGGTAATTCCGTCTTAGCGAGTTTATTTTTAGCGGCGTTAGTGATCAGAGTAGCAAGAGAAAATAAAGAAGGGAATGTGGTTGAGTTTCCGCAAGTTTCTCGTCAATAATAGAGATCAGTCTAGGAATTAGCAGGCATTAATAATGAATAACGAATTTATTGTTTATATTCAAGGAGCCGCCATTACAACGGGGGTAG
>CAZTXK010000067.1:0-10924 GCA_964617275.1 uncultured Dactylococcopsis sp.
ATCACTAACTTGTACATTATTCTTTTTCTTGGAGAGTCTTAATAGCGCGATCGCGAAGCATAATCGCAGGATTAGGGTTAGGGATTAGAAAAAAGTTATTTTAACTGTTACTTGAGTTCTTTAACTCCTAGCTTTCTGGAGACTTCCGAATGTCCGAAAATAGCCCAAGTTTAGTCCAAACTTATAAAATATGAGATTAGCAAAGGCTGGAACAGTTACAAGGAAGTAATTTTAGAAAGCGGGTGATGGGATTCGAACCCACGGCATTCACCTTGGCAAGGTGACGCTCTACCGCTGAGCTACACCCGCATTAAAACCAACTCTAATTATAGTCTCATATCTAATTGCACCTTGTCAACCCTAAGGCTAAAATTATTTTCGTTCGGGATGAGTTTTCACTGGAGAGGGAACTGGTATAGAAAAGCTATTAAGGCGTCGAATGAGCTTATACAAACGTCCTAAGTCCCGTTGATTGAATTGGAAGACTAAGCGCGGCAGATGATCTGTCCCATCAGCATTTTCTTGCTCTAGAGAGTGGCTTTTCTCCATGTCTCCCTCAACGATAATATCCCTAAATTCTTGATTTAGCCATGCTACCTGTGCGTCAGTTGGTTCTCCATTTAAGCGCATGACTAATAAGTTACCAACATAACGGCTGGAATGATAAACCCGATAAAAATTCTCGATCGCGCGACAAGCTAATTCTAAGTCATCAGTAATGGTATAAATACAATTATCATCAGGGCTAACGAAACCATCTTTAATTAAATGTTGGCAAATATAGCGATCCCAAGCCTTCCAATAATCTCCTCCTGGCTTATCAATTAACACTAACGGAATCGGAGACTGTTTTCCGGTTTGACAGAGGGTTAAACATTCAAAGGCTTCATCTTGGGTTCCGTATCCCCCGGGAAATAGCGCGATCGCGTCACTTTCTCGTAAGAAAAATAATTTTCTGGTAAAGAAATACTTAAAATTAATTAGCTTTTCATCATTATGAATATTAGCATTGGCTCCTTGCTCAAACGGAAGCTCAATATTTAAGCCAAAGGAATTATTACGCCCAGCCCCTTCATTTCCTGCCGCCATAATTCCACCCCCAGCACCGGTCATCACCATAAACCCTTGTTCCGCTAAATACTGAGCAAACCTTTTTGCTAGCCGATAGGTTTCTCCTTCTGGAGAACTACGTGCAGAACCAAAAATCGTTACCTTACGAGTATGACGATAGGGCTGAAACACCTTAAACCCTTTTTCTAAATCTTTGAGAGTTGCGGTGATTACTTTCCAATCTGCTGTGGCAATGTCTTCTTCTTCCAGATGAAGTAGAATTCCTAAAGCCTTCTCAATCCAATTTCCTTTCTCAGTTTCAGGAAGTTTTTTCGCTAAATGTTTAATTTCGCTAGCTACAGAATCAAAACTGTTGTGACTGGGAGATCCATCCATAAAAACTTATTTTCTAATGACGCTAATTTAAACTCAACGCCAGTTATGAAGTGTTTAAAATCAGGGGAAAACTTGACCAAAGGTCGCAACCTGCCCCTCCGTTTTCCGAAGGTGTAATCTGCGACCACGAGTCAGTTTCTCCCCCGAAAACGATTTAATCGCGATCGTTTAGGAAAACCCGTTCACGATCTTGTAAGATAGTTTTTTTGATAGTTTGAGCAAATGTGGATGCGATCGCTTATAGATACTTTTCTAAGGTATTAGCTAGTGTGGTTTTTGGAACTGCACCAACAACCATATCCACGCGCTGACCATCCTTAAATATCATTAAGGTGGGAATACTACGGATTCCATATTGACTAGCAACATTGGGATTTTCATCAGTATTGACCTTAACAACTTTCACTTGACCAGCATATTGTTCAGAGATTTCCTCCACTACGGGAGCGACCATCCGACAAGGCCCGCACCAAGGAGCCCAAAAATCGACCAGCACAGTTTGGTCGCTTTCTAGGACTTCCTGTTGGAAGCTGCTATCGGTGACTTCTGCAGTTGCTACCATGTCCTATATCCTTATTTCAATCAGCTTTTCTAATTTGTTGAAGTTGGTTTTGCCAACCTTTATTCTCCTTTATTTTATCAGTTATCGAGACATACTTCACCGGCTCAGAGGGGGTTATCAGAAGATATCTTAATGTTTTTGGTGTCCCAACCGTGTCAGAGTCCCCCCTAATGAGTAGAAATTCATTCCAACAAAATTGCTCTAGCCATCTAGTCTCAAAAATACTTAAGGGTTAACTCGATTAATTTGCTAAAATATAGGGTTGCAATTTATAGAATTTATGTTATGCACGACCCGAATGAAATTCGTTTTTTGGTACTCGGTTTAATTAAAGATCAGAATAATCGTGTTTTTCTGTCAGAAGGTTACGACAAAACCAAGCAAGAATATTTTTATCGTGCTTTGGGAGGAGGCGTTGACTTTGGTGAAACCAGTCTAGAAGCCTTAAAACGAGAGTTCCAAGAGGAGTTGAATGCTGAGTTAACCAATATCCAATATCTGACTTGTTTAGAAAGCATTTTTTCCTTTAATGGTCAACCCGGACATGAAGTAATCCAACTGTATCAATGCGATTTTGCAGATCCGAAGTTTTATCAATTAGAAGAGATTACTTTTAATGAGGGAGAAAGACAAAAAATCGCCCGCTGGGTTGACTTAGAAAAATGTCGCTCTGGACAATTAAGAGTTGTTCCTGAACCTGTAGTGAGCTACCTAACTCGCTAACGCTGAAGTTGGGAAATTCTGGCTCACCTTCCGTTAAAATAGATGCGATAAGGTCTTGCACCCAAAAACTAATCACTCATAACCAAATGAATTATGACTTCCCATGTCGCTAATTTACGTCGGAATTATACTCGCGCTGGCTTAAATGAAAACGAAACGGATCCTAATCCTTTAATTCAGTTTAAAACTTGGTTTGATCAAGCCCTTAATGCTGACTTACCCGAACCAAATGCGATGACATTAGCTACTGCTGATTCCGAGGGAAAGCCATCAGCACGCATTGTCTTGCTAAAAGGGTTAGATGACACAGGGTTTGTGTTTTATACCAATTATAAAAGCCATAAAGCACAACAATTAGCTGAGAATCCGACAGCAGCGTTAGTGTTTTGGTGGGTGGAATTAGAACGTCAAGTTCGCATTGAAGGAGCTGTGGAAAAAGTCTCGCAAGCCGAATCAGAAGAGTATTTTGCCAGTCGCCCTATTGGTTCACAGTTGGGGGCTTGGGCTTCTCCTCAAAGTCGAGTCATTGAATCCCGACGAGTGTTAGAAGAAAAAACTTGGGAATTAGAACAAAAGTATGCTAATCAGAAAATTCCGAAACCCCCACATTGGGGAGGTTATCGCTTGATTCCTACAGAGATCGAATTTTGGCAAGGTCGTCCCAATCGGTTGCATGATCGGCTTTGCTACCGTCAACAGTCAGATGGCAGTTGGTTACGGGAACGTCTCGCACCTTAATTAGGTAAAAATGTTACAGACTCTGATCATTTGATTCGGTTACCATGAAAATGGACATTAAGTTTAGTTGCAATTTATAGCTGTTGTTAGACAAAACTGCTTATCTACTGGTTTATCATGGCAGTCGCGATCCTCGCCCAGCACAAGAGGTTTCTAAGTTGGTGCAAGGGGTACGTAATCAAATGGCGACGGCGTTGGCTGTTTCTAGCTCAGAGAGAACAGCGGTAATGACGAAACCCCCAGAACCGCTTGTAGAGACGGCGGCGTTGGAATTAGCCCCGCTTAGTCTAGAGGAAACGATCGCGCAGGTAATTGTCCCCAAAATGCAACAGCAGGGAAAAACTTACTTACAAGCAATTCCTCTTTTTTTATTACCAGGGGTTCATGTGCGAGAAGATATTCCCAACGCGATTTCAGTCGCCCAAGAAGAGGTAGGAAACTGCGTCAGGATTGAGCTTAAGCCTTATTTGGGAGCCTCCTCCCTAATAGGAGAGAAAATAGCAGAAACGGCTCCCCCTTCTGTTTCCTTTGATCAGACATCATCCGCTAAAATAATAATCTCACATGGGAGTCGGCGTAAAGGAGGGAATTTACCCATGGCAACTCTAGCCCAACAATTAGAGGCAAACGTTGCCTATTGGTCAGTTTCCCCGACGTTGACCGAACAAGTGGAAGCCTTTGTCGCCCAAGGAAAACAGGCAATGGAAATAATTCCTTATTTTCTGTTTGCAGGGGGAATCACAGACGCGATCGCGCAACAGGTTCACACCTTACAAACTGAGTTTCCACAAGTCACGTTCAAGTTAGGAAATCCCCTCAGCGATCGCCTCTCCCTGGCTGATTTAATTATCGAAGAATATATTTCTCTATGACTCATCAACAACCGCTTGGTAAAGTTTATTTAATTGGCGCAGGGCCCGGGGATCCAGGGTTATTTACCCTGAAAGGAAAAACCTTACTGGAACACGCCGACGTGGTCATTTATGATGCCTTAGTCAGCGAGGGGATTTTAGCCATGATTAGTTCCCAAGCGGAAAAAATTAATGCCGGGAAACGTCGCGGGCGACATTCTAAACTGCAAGGAGAAACCACGCAATTAATGATCGAAAAAGCCCAAGATAATGCGGTGGTAGTGCGATTAAAAGGCGGTGATCCCTTTGTATTTGGGCGCGGCGGTGAAGAAATGGGAGATTTAGTGGAAGCGGGTGTTGCTGTGGAAGTTGTCCCGGGCATTACCTCAGGAGTCGCTGCCCCTGCTTATGCTGGCATTCCGCTTACTCATCGCAATATCAGTTCCTCGGTTACCTTTGTCACCGGACACGAAGCCGTGGGGAAATATCGTCCGAAAATTAACTGGAGCGCGATCGCGCAGGGATCAGAAACCATCGTCATTTATATGGGCATTCATAACTTAGAAAACATTATTCCGCAACTCCTCAAAGCGGGATTAAGCCCAGAAACCCCGATTGCCCTCGTCAGATGGGGAACTTGCCCCGAACAAGAAGAAATAACAGGTTCTCTAGAGACAATCATTGAGAAAATGAAAGAAGCAGAGTTTAGCGCCCCAGCCGTTGCTATTATTGGTCATGTTGTCGATTTACACTCTCTATTGCACCAATGTCGTCCCAAAGTCGCTCAATAGTTAAAAAGTCAAAAGGAACCGTTTTAGTGGGATTAGGGTATCTCTTATCCCCTCTTTCTTGGTGGAACGATTTATTCTTTAATCTTCCCATCGCTTATGCCTTTGCCTATCTTTTTAATTGGATGTTTAGCGATGCGTTTATGATCTTAACTGTCATTGGGTATTGGCTTTCTAATATCATCGGCATTTTAATGATGCAATGGGGAACATTTGACCTATTTTTTGAACAACGCCAGTCTAATTGGAAACGAGACCTGATTTTAGGGCTAACCGGATCCACCATTTATACTATTGTTATCGTCATTTTACTGTATTTCAATGTCATTCAAACACCAGAATTTTTGCAGCTCTAGGGTAACGATGATAGTTTCAAGGATCAGGCAAGAAGTAATAGGCAATAACGAATAACAAACCATTAACGCCTGTGCTAACTTCCTTAAAATTTGGCAAAATAGATTCTATAGCAATCTTAAATTAATTGTAAATTCTCACCCGGGATCCCCCCTTTAATTCCCCCCTTACTAAGGAGGGAGGCTCTTCGGATCGGCTTCCAGCCTACGAAACCTACAAATAAGATTATTCTTAAAAACCATTCCTCAGCCATGAGCAAACCACAAACCCTCTTCGATAAAATCTGGAATCAGCATTTGGTAGATGAACAAGACGACGGCACTTGTTTACTCTACATTGATCGTCATCTTATCCATGAAGTTACCAGTCCTCAAGCCTTTGAAGGCTTACGTCTCGCCAGTCGCAAACCCCGTCAACCCCAAGCCGCTTTAGCCGTCGCTGATCATAACGTTCCCACCTCTGACCGTTCTGAAGGGATTAAAGAGCCACAAAGTCGCCTGCAAGTAGAAACCCTCGAAAATAACGCCACAGAATTTGGGATTCCCTTATTTCGCATGAGCGACGAACGGCAAGGAATTGTCCATATTATCGGCCCCGAACAGGGCTTAACGCAACCTGGGATGACCATTGTTTGCGGTGATAGTCATACCTCCACACACGGCGCTTTTGGCGCACTTGCCTTTGGCATTGGAACATCAGAAGTCGAGCATGTTCTAGCCACGCAAACCTTACAAGCCAGAAAACCCAAAAACATGAGAATCACCGTGGAAGGGAAATGTCCCCTTGGCGTCACGGCAAAAGATATTATTCTCGCCATTATTGGTAAAATCGGTACTGCGGGAGGAACCGGTCATGTTATTGAATACGCAGGAGAAGCCATCCAAGATTTAAGCATGGAAGGGCGCATGACCATTTGTAATATGTCCATTGAAGCGGGCGCAAGAGCGGGATTAATTGCCCCCGATGAGACAACATTTGAGTATATTAAAGGTCGTCCCTTTGCCCCTCAAGGTTCTCATTGGGAACAAGCGGTGAAATATTGGCAGTCTTTACCCTCAGATGCGGGGGCGGCTTACGATAAAGAAGTGGTCTTAAAATCAGAAGAGATTATTCCGCAGGTTACTTGGGGAACCAGTCCGCAAGATGTCTTACCGATTACGGAGAGCGTTCCTGATCCCAATTCTTTTGATGATCCTAATCGTCAGCAAGCTGTGAAACGGGCGTTAGAGTATATGGGCTTAACCCCAGGAACCAAATTAACCGATATTCCGGTGGATAAAGTCTTTATTGGGTCTTGTACCAATGCCCGCATTGAAGACTTGCGAGAAGTAGCAAAAGTGGTAGAAGGGCGTAAAGTCTCGAATCAGGTTTATGCCATGATTGTCCCTGGTTCAGGGTTAGTGAAGCATCAAGCTGAAACCGAAGGCTTAGATATTATTTTCACCCAGGCCGGTTTTGACTGGCGCGAACCCGGTTGTTCCATGTGTTTAGCCATGAATGCCGATCAACTTGCCCCCGGAGAACGGTGTGCTTCTACCTCGAATCGCAACTTTGAAGGGCGACAAGGGCGCGGTGGGCGCACTCACTTGGTCAGTCCTGCTATGGCAGCGGCGGCCGCCATTACTGGCAAATTAACCGATGCACGAGAACTAGATAATTAGGGAAATTATGGATAAATTTAACACCTTAACGGGCATTGCTGCGCCTCTCCCCATGATGAATGTGGACACGGATATGATTATCCCCAAACAGCACTTAAAGACCATTAAACGAACGGGGTTAGGGCAATTTCTCTTTGATGAGTTGCGGTTTCAACAAACAGGGGAGGAAATTCCTGATTTTATTCTCAACCAATCCCCCTATCGGGAGGCAAAAATTTTAATTGCTGGAGATAATTTTGGCTGTGGTTCCTCTCGGGAACACGCGCCTTGGGCGTTACTTGATTTTGGCATTCGCTGTGTCATCGCGCCGAGTTTTGCCGATATTTTCTTTAATAACTGCTTGAAGAATGGCATTTTACCCATTGCTTTATCCCAAGCTGAGGTGGATACCTTAATGAGTCAGGCGCAAAACCCAGAAACGGCAACCATGACCATTGATTTACCCCAGCAAGAAATTCAACCCCACCAAGGAGAGAGTATTTCCTTTACAGTGGATGAATTTCGGAAACATTGTTTGCTCAATGGGTTAGACGATATTAGTTTAACCTTGCAAAAAGCAGACAAAATTGCTGCGTTTGAACGTCAGCAACAACAGTCTCTCCCTTGGTTATGGGCGAATGCTTAATCAAAGCCATCCCTTAAGACGACGGGCAACTTGGGGGCGGCGTAACTTTCGCATCGCCTTGCTTTGAATTTGGCGCACTCTTTCCCGAGATAAATTAAACATTAAACCCACTTCTTCTAGGGTGTAAGGGTGGCTGCTATTCAAGCCATAGCGCATGGAGATGACATCTTTCTCCCGTTCGGTCAGGACATCGCTTAGAACATCTGAGATTTCCTGATTCATTATCGCCTCATTCATTTGATCTTCAGGAAGTCTCATTTCATGATCTTCTAATAATTCCATCAACTCGGTATCTTCTCCTTTCCCGACGCGATGGTTAAGAGATAATGATTGACGGCGCAGTTGCATCAGTTGATGGAGTTGGGACACAGAAACGTCTAATGCTTGAGCTAATTCTGCTTCTGTGGGAGTCCGTTCTAGTTCCTGTTTTAAGTCTCGTTGCGCTTTTTTCAGTTTATTGAGTTTTTCGACAACATGAATGGGAAGCCGAATGGTGCGAGCATCATTGGCAATGGTGCGGGTAATGGCTTGGCGAATCCACCAATAAGCATAAGTGGAGAACTTATACCCTTTATTGGGATCAAATTTTTCCGCCGCTCGATTTAAACCAATTGATCCCTCTTGAATTAAATCTAAAAAAGGAACACCTCGATTGAGATATCGTTTGGCAATGGAAACCACTAATCTTAAGTTAGAACGAATCATCCGTCGTTTGGCAAGTCGCCCCTGATGTAATTTCCGCTCTAATTCTTTTAATTCCATCTCGAAGATAGGGGCTAACTCTTCTTTACTGGGAGAACTTCCCGAGGCTTCGGCTAATTCTTGACGTTTATTTTCGACATCTGCTAAAAATTTGACCTGTTTGGCTAACTCAATTTCTTCGTCTGGTTTCAACAGGGGATAACGAGCCATTTCCTTAAAAAATGCTCCCACTGTATCCTCATTTTTATTTGCTCTTTCCGATGGAGTGACTTGATTCTCATTCTCTTCAGTAAAATCGACTTCTACTAACTGCACCTCCGTGTCTTCAAGAGGAGATAATAAACTTTCGAGTCCCTCTTGTGGATTTAAAGATTCACTGGGCTTAATTTCTTGACTGGTCGTTACGGTAAAGTCTGTCATAGTAAGTTATTTAATAGTGGATAGTTACTGAGGGAGTCTGGATAGGATTTATGGCTATGTTATCAAGTTAGTAACTTAAGTATATTTTTTTAGCAGAATTGCTACACTCGTTTTTGTGGCTATTTTAACGATTAGAATTTTTTTTCTAGAAATTCCTATCAATCAACATTTTGGCGGATTTTTCAGAATAGTCTAAAGCTAACATTTCATAGGATGAGCTTAAAGGCTTTAGACCCAAATATCAACTATCGAAAGTGAGAAATTTGACAATGGGAGAACAAAAACCTTGGATTTGGCGATCGCGCCCTTTAGCCCAACAAACGGCATCAGAAATTTTTAGACGGTTATTTGGGAACAATTGCTCTTATGCGGTGCTTCTGGAAAGTCCGTTTCCCGTCATTAACGATCAGCCCCAACTTAGTCGTTTCTCTCTGTGTGCGGGCGATCCTCGCGTTAATCAGGAGGGAAAGCGGCAAGTTTGGACACCGCCTGTGGGAAAAGTTCTCTCTTGTCTGCGTCAATTATCCCAACGCTGTTCGCAGTCAGTTCCCGAGTCAGTACGTCATCTCCCGTTTACCGGCGGCTATTTCGGTTGGCTTGGTTATGATTTAGCGTGGGAAATTGAAGTCTTACCGCAACTTAATGATGATCCCCTCCCGTTTCCGGTTGCCTACTGGTATGAACCAGAAATGTTTGCGGTTTTAGACCATCAAGAACAGGTGTTATGGTTAGCGGCGAGTCATTCCCAACAGTTAGACGCTTTAGAGACAGCGGCTGAAACTCCTCTTGCTGATGATGAGGTTTCGGCAACGACGACAAATGTTTCTCCTCCTACCTTTCTTACCGCTGCAGCAGACTATCAAGACATGGTGCGTCGGGCGAAAGAGTATATTTATGCGGGGGATATTTTTCAAACCAATCTTTCGCTACGGTTTCAAGCGACAACTCAGGGAAGTAGTTGGCAAATTTATCAGGCGCTACAACGCATTAATCCGTCTCCTTTTTCTAGTTATTGGCGAACGCCTTGGGGAGATGTGATCAGTTGTTCTCCTGAACGCTTAGTGCAACGACGTGGAAACCTCTGTGAAACTCGTCCTATTGCAGGAACTCGCCCTCGGGGAGAAACGAGTGAGATTGATGTCAGTTTGGCAACCGAACTGCGTCAGAATCGGAAAGAACAAGCTGAACATATTATGTTGGTGGATTTAGAACGCAATGATTTAGGGCGGGTGTGTGAGTGGGGAACGGTGAAAGTAGATGAATTGTTAACCATTGAACGTTATAGTCATGTGATGCACTTGGTTAGTAATGTTCAGGGAAAATTAGAGGCTCAATATGACAGTGTTGATTTAATTCGGGCGTTGTTTCCGGGGGGAACGATTACGGGTTGTCCGAAAGTGCGTTGTTTAGAAATTATTGAGGAGTTAGAGTCGTTTCGCCGCAGTTTATTTTATGGCTCTTGTGGCTATTTAGACCAGCGCGGTAATTTAGATTTAAATATATTAATTCGGACATTGCTGTACCATGAAGGAACAGTTTGGGGACAAGTCGGAGCGGGGATTGTTGCTGATAGTGATCCGCAGAAAGAATGGGAGGAGTCTTTGAGTAAAGGGAAAGCTCAAGTAAGCGCGATCGCGGCTTGGATGAAGTAGTTATTGGTTATTGGTTATTGGTTATTGGTTATTGGTCATTAGTCATTGGTCATTAGTCATTGGTCATTAGTTATTAGTTTCACAAAGGACAAAAGACAAAAGACAAAAGACAAGCAACATTGCGCCGCATTTCGTAGAATTTCTTGACTAATGGGTATTAACTGTAATGACGATGATAAGAGAAGTTGATCGTAGGTATTAGCAAGATTACTGTCTCCATCACGAAGGGGAACAACTAATGTCTCCATTAATGTTAGTTCGCTAGTAACAATCTCTACTTCATCTGCTTGAAATTTTGACCAGAGTGGTTGTAGTAATGGATAATAGTCAGGATGCACTTCGACTGTATAAATAAAGATCGAGGTATCTGCATAGACCAGATCGGAGTTAGAAATTGTTAAC
>CAZTXK010000068.1:0-1865 GCA_964617275.1 uncultured Dactylococcopsis sp.
TGGCTTGCTGACCACCGAAGTTGATTTTTACTTTCTGATTGGCCGCTTGTTCCACTTTCGGTAAGTGTAGCGTCAGAATGCCATTGGTGTAATCAGCTTGTACCTGATCTTGTTGGATCGCCATCGGTAAGCCAATGGTACGGCTAAACTTACCATATTGGAACTCAGAGCCGTAGCTATTTTGTCCGTCGTCAGAATGTTGGAATTCACCGCTGATGGTGACCGAATCCCGATTAACCGTAACATCTAGATCATCGGGATTCATCCCCGGTACTTGGGCTTTTAGCTCTAAGTTATTACCAGCATCATTTAGTTCAATGGGCAGTTGACCCCATTGCGGTGTCAGAGCGCGGTCACCTGTCATTTCATCAAATAGGCGATCCATTTGACGACGAAGGGCATCCGCTTCGGTTGCAGGATTCCAACGTGCTAGTGCCATAGTGCTGTCACCTCCTACGCTTTGGTTCCAACTGCCTGCACTGCATTGAACCTCTGATTTCATTTTCTAAGGATGGGATACTGGGGAAAGCGTAATCAGTGGGATAACCTGAACCCTCAATTTCGTCTTTACCGTAAAATGTTTATCACTGTCTTTGACCATCCAATTAACTCATCAAATCAAAACTTCGACAAGTGGAACACTGAGCATTACCGCTCACTTACCGATTATGATGGGATCGCACTAGACGGTTTAGAAGGGTTGTTTTAATTGCAGTTTTTATCTGGTTTATCTCCGTCAGCGCGGAAAGGATTTTACTTTTCTTTATTAGGAACTTTTTTGGTTTCTACTAACTTTGTTACAGCTAAATTTGCCTTAGGTGGTTTTAATCCCCTGACTTTTAGTTTAGTTTGGTGTAGTGCGGCAACGTTCTATACGTTAATCATTATTTCTCTAACCAAGCAACATAAAAGTTTAATTCTTCCCACTTCTTCTCGACTGCCAATTATTTTGATGGGGTTATTAACGGGAGTGGGGATGTTATTAGGGTGGCAAGGATTAGCAATTCTTGATCCCACTTTTGTGGCGTTTCTGAAACGTTTTGAGCCAGTATTAGTGATTCTATTGAGTTTTCTTTATTTAAAAGAACGCCTTCTGATGGGAGAAATTATTTCGATTATTTTAATTGCAGTTGGGGGATTTTGGAGTGTCTTTGGGCGTTGGGAAGTAATTGGAGAAGGTATGATCTTAATTCTGTTTTCTAGTATAGCGACTGCTTTACAATTATTTATTGCCAAAATCAGTATTAAAAATGTTGCTCCGTTGATCTTAGTATTTTATCGCATTAGTATTGCCACTGGCGCGATCGCGCTCTGGACAATTCGCTCAGGAGAGGTTAACTTTAATGTAGAAAGCCGTTATTGGGCAGTTACCTTGCTTGGAGCTTTACTTGGCCCCTGTTTGAGTTTCCTTTGTACGTTTAATTCTTATCGTTATTGGGAACTAGCGCGATCGACAATTGTTTTGATGTTACAGCCTCTATTTGCGTTAGTCTTAGCCATTGTTTTTTTACAGCAATTCCCAACTCTGCAAGAATTAATGGGAGGAATCATTATTTTAGTGGGATCAATTAGCTTTGTTGGACAATATTTTTTGCAAAAAACATCTTAGTCAGCCGTACTCCATAGTTGTTTTTTCAAGTCCGAAGTTCCTCTATATCCAATTTTTCTAAATCTTCTGGCGTATCAATATCATTAAGCATTGGCAAATAACTAATTTTTAAGCCTAATTTTTCCGCAATAGCAACAGTTTGCTGTAAAACTTGATCCGTTCCCCAATTAATTCCTTGAAATAACTCAGGAATACAATCCCGTAAGCCAATTAAATAATAGCCGCCATCTTCAGCTTTTCCTAAGACTAAGTCCTT
>CAZTXK010000068.1:1965-10911 GCA_964617275.1 uncultured Dactylococcopsis sp.
CCCACTTCAGGATAACGAGTAAAAATAATGAGGGTTTCTTTTGAATAATTAGCCATTACATATTTGAGCTTACATTAGATTTTCTCTTTTTTTTCTCTTCTCTTCTTTGTGAAAGACGTAGCCCTTGCCAGCCACAGGACTTACAATAATAATGTCGAATGGGAACAAATAAATTTAAAAAATGGTGTCTTAGCCTACGAGGTTTTCTAGATATTTCATTATCACAAACTGGACAATTTTTCATAACAACTGCTTTGCGCTTAATGTGATAGCGTATTCGCATTACCACAACCGTGGCAATCCCTATAATTAAAAGTAAAACTAGAATCCCCCTAGGCGTGAATAATAAACTAAAGAAATCAAGAATGGGATCGGCTAGAATAGCGAATAAATCTTGAGTCGATGATAGTAATAATTGGGTGTACTTTTCGGGAATTAACCACAAAATAACAAAAACTGATAACAAGACAAGTAATACTAGTTCGATAATCCATTCTTTAATGGCAGTAAAAACTGATATAGCTCTTCTTTTCCGTGCTTTCTTAGATCGATGTTGCTTTGCCATGTTAGTTTGATTAAATTTTTACACTCAATTGGTCTCTAATGCTAAAATAGCTTATCATTTTTATCAATGTTTGCAGTAATTAAAATCACTAAGCACCTATGTAAAATTAATTGCCCATACTAAAACTCGAAAGTCCAAGCTGTGGGATGATTTAGGTTGCGAAATAGGAAAATTATTCTGCACAACTGCTTATAACAATATTAGAAATCAGTCACAGGATACTCTAAGGGCAATTTTCCCATTAACCCTTTCCGAAAATCGTTGAGAAGTTCTTGGGCTGTCCGTTCTCGATCATTATTATGTCGTTGTACGGCTAATGCTGATAAATAAACATCCCCCTTTAATTTTCCCACTTCTAGCCCATAACGATCATAGAGAACCTCTGTAATGTCCAAATTTTTGAGTAAGTCAATGAAATCAGCCGCAACATTTTGTAAATCATAAGCGGCTTCCCCAATATCATCACAAATAGCGAGTTTAATGGCAGCTTGTTGATCTTCTAGTTTTGGCGGAATCACTCCCGGGGCATCTAATAAGTCAATATGCTGGGAAATGCGAACCCATTTTAATTGACGGGTAATGCCGGCTTTACGTCCGCTTTGAACTGCTTTACGCCCGACTAAACGATTAATTAATGCCGATTTTCCGACATTGGGGAAGCCAATAACAACCGCCCGAACGGCGCGATCGCGCATTCCCCGATTTCTTCGCCTCTCATTGACTGCCTCACCCGCTTTTTGTGTTGCTTTCAGTAACGGTTTAATCCCTGTTCCCTGTTGTCCATCGGTTAAATAAACGGAAAACCCCTGACGTTGAAAATAGCTTACCCATTGCGAATGTAAGGCTTCTGGAATCATATCTTGTCGGTTAATTACCAGTAAGCGCGGTTTCTCCCCAATCCACTGGGAAACTTGAGGATGTTGGGAAGCAAGGGGGATTCTCGCATCAAGAACTTCTAAAACCACATCGACATTTTTAAGCTGTTTTTTGAGTTCTCGTTCTGCTTTGGCAATATGACCGGGATACCATTGAATTGTGGGCATTCCTTTTTATCTTTGGATGGATGATCTATGTAAGATAGACATCGTACCTTATTTCCAATTAAAAATACTATAATAAAATACTTAATTACTGACTATTTGCTTACTGCCGATGCCTTATAAAGCCATTAACCTTCATAATCGTCCCCATAAAATTATTAGCGCGATCGCGCAAAATGATCAAGGAATACCAACTTCATCTCGCCAAGCTAAATATGAAAAAATGTCCCAGTCTCCCTATCTATTTTTACGAGGAACGAATCATATTTTTTGGGAAGACTTTTATAATGACTGGCGATTAAGTTTATTTGGCGGAACCGCTAACCTCCATACGTGGTTGCAAGGTGATGCCCATCTCTATAATTTTGGGGCTTTTGCTAACCATTATGGTGAAGTTATTTATGGCTTTGATGACTTTGATGACGGTATCGTGGGTGACTACCAATATGATTTATGGCGACTGGTTATTAGTTTGGTGCTTGATTGTCGCAGTAACGGTAATTTTAAGTCAAAACAAATTAGCAAAGCGATTAAAACCTTAGGAAAAGCCTATCTCAAAACGGTGTTTGATGATCATCATGATCCTGCGACAAAAGAGATTCATTTTACGGTTGAAAATACAACAGGAAAGCTACAAAAATTTCTTAAAAAAGTAGCAAAAGAAGAAACTCGCCACAAGATGTTAGAAAAATGGACAACCTTTAATGAACAAGGAAAACGCATTTTAAATCAAGAAGCGAAAAAATTGTCCCCTTTAACAGAAAAAGAAGCCCAGCAACTCCAAGAAGCCTTCCCCCAATATCGCCAAACCTTAAGTCAGGATATGCCGAGTGATGATGATCGTTATTTTCAAATTAAAGATATTGCGAAACGGTTATGGGCAGGCACAGGATCATTGGGAACGCCTCGTTATTATATTTTAATTGAAGGGAATCCAGTAACCGCCCATGATGACATTATTTTAGATGTGAAACGACAAGAGGTTCCTGCCGCTTATGCCCAAATGAATGCAGAGGAACAACAAGCGTATCATGAGGTATTTTCCCATGAAGGGGATCGTCATGCCCAAGCCTTTCGCGCGATCGCGGAACATCCTGATCAATATTTAGGTTGGATGGAACTCCCAGATGGGGTGTATTCGGTTCGAGAACGATCGCCATTTAAAGAGGATTTTCCTACTGATAAATTGGATGAAGCCAAACATTTATACCAACTTGCCCAACAGTGGGGAATCATTCTGGCAACGGAACATAAACGAGGGGGATATGCCCTCAATGGCAATCATGGATTTAGTGAGGCGCTTCAGCAAAATGTTGCCAACCAAGAAAAGATATTTATTGAGTTTCTAGTGGATGTCGCATTTCAATATGCTAACTGTGTCGAACAAGATTATGAAACTTTCTTGACATATTTTCACGACACATTTCAAGCTAACCAAAACGCTAAGGGATCAGCCGTGGGCTGACAGGGGGGCCAATTTCGCAGTTGCGCTTCCTGAAGCCCATAGGGAGGAGGTGGGGGTAAGCCTAAGCCCAAACAGAGATGGGTTAAGATTTCTAAAAAGCTGTCATGGTGTCCCGCAACGCCCACTTGAGCATGGGCATATTCGTGAGCCACCGCACAAAGCCAGTCTGAATAAACAATGCGACCCACATCAATCAAGATAGTAACAGGTTGGACTTTGAGATTACAAAACCCATCAATGTTGAGATGTCGGGCTAAGGGGGCGGCAAAAATTTGTAGGGTTAACCGTTGTTCTGGGTAGAAGCATTGCTGACAACGTAACAAATGACCTTCTAACTCTTGATTAATGGTAGAAATTCGCTGCGCGATCGCGCGACAGACTCGCTGTTCCCACTCTAAGGGGAATCGCAAGTCCACTAAGGTCGGGTCTAAAGCCAAATGCTGCATTTTTTGCAAATAGGCTTTTCCCTGCTCATAATCGGAGAATGGAAAATCAGTCACAGTCAGTTTTTACCATCCCCAGAAGGATGAAATTGGTTCAGAGGCAGGAGTTTCGGTGGTCCCAGTTTCTGTGTCATCGGCTCGAATTTCAGCACAGAAGGTCGCGGTACTCAAGCCGCCAAATCGTTTAACCGTGCTAGCCCGCAGCCGAACATTAGGATGAGTAAACCAAAAACGCTCATTAATGCTCATGGTGTCATAATCTGTAATCAGAACCAAAGCTTCTTCGTGATCAATATGATACTGACCAATCACGGGGACAACTTCAGCATACCCTCTTTCTCGCAATAATTTCCCCTGTTGCGGATTATTTTCATCAGGGACTAAGGAAAAAACACTTTTTCCTGAGTGATCTTCGTCTTCTTGATCCCATTCCATTGCGCCGTCCCAACTGATAAAAGCCCCACCAATTGCCGTTTGGGGATCAACTTCGTGCATCTGACAAATTTCAGTAATGCGATTATCCGCTGCGTCTAATGCTTCCACATGAATCTCTGAGCCACCGGTTTCGGCTCGACGAAAGGGAAGGTGATGGGTGGTTCGCAGGGATTTCCAATTTCCGGCACTTTGCTGAAAAAATTGCAGTCCGTCAATCACAGTTCATTCCTCCTAAAATTTATTGAATACTTTGAGAACGCCAACGATTGAGTTGTCTTTCTCCGATGTTAGCGAAACTTTCGAGACGTGCGACGTGGGCTTGAAGCGCCTCAACTTGTTTATCTTTCGCCGCCATTTCCGTTTGACGCTGACTTTGTTCTCGGGCGAGTTGAGTTTGAAGTTGGTTGAGTTGTTGGTTTAATTGTTGAATTTCTTGGCGATGGTGTGAACGCGCTTCTTCTAATTCCTGAATATAAAGCAATTGCTGTTCACTTTGCAGGGAAGTCGTTTGATAAGTTTCCTGTAAGGTTTCTTGTTGCGCCACTTGTTTTTCCAACTGAGCAATTTTCGTTTCTTTCGCTTGCAGTTGGCTTTGTAATTCCTTGACTTGTTCTGGGGTTGCGGTTTCCTCGGTTACAACCTCCACAGTCGGGGTTGTCTCGTCTGTCATTTTAACTGCGACGGTCATCTCTGGGTGATGAGCCTTCACCGTAATTTTCCCGGTCGCAAGATGATCTAAGACTTCAGAAGTAGCAACTCCTAACTTTTTCGAGATTTCTCCTAAAAACTCGTTTCCAGTTGGAGTCACTCCAATCTCTGATTTAGCATTTGTTTTTTTAAACTCTTTAAATCCTTTGGTTGCTTTGCTTCGTTTTGTCGCCATATTCAGTGATTTTTAATTGGTGATTAAATTAACTTGACATCATAGTTACGGGTTAGGGACTACTCACTTTTTGTTCCACCCCGAATCCTACTAACCTGACATTTTTCAGAGGCTGCCCTTCGTTAGGGCGATCATAATTAATAATTTTGCGGATTCTTAAATTGGGATTGACTAGGGTAATGGAATCAACAGATACCACCTGCGTGTAAGGGGTTGTCATTAACAATTCTGACACAGTGGGATCAAAACGGAAATGAGACACAATGGGACGTGCCTCTTCATAAGCGCGATCGCGCAAATAATCCCCCTCTAACATTCCCCCCTCTTCCTTTTGAGGAACAAATAAAGCATTCAGAGATTGCGCCACTTCCTCGCCCTTTTCTGACACGGTATGAAAATATAGCTGAAACCCTGACAAATTAACCCCTTGATCCGAAATATCATATTGGTTATCCACCAAGACTTTCGTCTGTAATTCTGAGGTTAAGGGCTTCACTTGAAATTTGGTGTGTGAGCGTTCCACTTCTTGGCGGGTGAGGTAATGATAAGTGCGCTCAATCTCCCAATGCCCTAAACAACAATCAAAAAAGTTTTGTAATTCTGAAGTATCCATTAACTGACCATCATCTGTAACTTGCTAAAACTGCTTCTAACGTAACTGCGCCTGTTGCTGCTGTAGTTTCTCAATTTCCGCATCAATTCTTAATATTTCAGGATTTTTGCCAATATTTGCCATTGTTGCCTTATGAGAAACATCTACTCGGCGAGCCGACTGAAATAAATCATTTACAATTCTTTCTCGATATCGTTCCAGCTCGGTGATCGCTTGTTCAATTTCCTCAGGGGAGCAGTTCCTTTTCTGCTGATCTAACATTTTGACCACGTCCTTGACTTGCCTTACTAGCCTTGATTTTCGCAAATCCTGTCCATCACTGCCAAATTTATTAAGGAAAGTTAAAAGAGCTTCGTTGTTTGTCCCTTGTCCCTTGTCCTTTGTCCTTCGTCCTTTGTAAACCAGTAACCAGCTTGCCCTGAGCACTTCGACAAGCTCAGTGTTCCACCTGTCGAAGGGTGAGCAAATAACCAATGACCAATGACTAATGACCAATGACCAGCCTCTACCACAAATTCACGGGAACAACTTAAAAAGTTATATTTTTTTAACTTCCTTGTTATTTTTCAATGCAGCCATAATAATCTTAACATAGTGTAACACTCAAAGCGGCAAATAGGGTGTATAAATTTACGGAGAAGGGTTTAATAAATAGGTTAAACACCAATCAAACTTTGGCATGAGAAGTAAACCAATCATTCTCATACAAAGTTGGAAGATTCTCAGAATTCTTCCCTCTTGCCCTTCTAAAACATCCAATTGACTGTAGTAAGGAGATAGAAAGCAATGTTTGACGCATTTAGCCGTGTTGTTTCTCAAGCGGATAGCCGTGGTGAGTTCCTAAGCACCGAGCAACTTGATGCTCTCACCCAAATGGTTCAAGACGGTAACAAACGCTTAGATACCGTTAATCGTATGACCAGCAATAGCGCGAGCATCGTAACCAATGCGGCGCGTGGTTTGTTTGCTGAACAACCTCAACTGGTTCAACCCGGTGGTAACGCTTATACCAACCGTCGCATGGCTGCTTGCTTACGTGACATGGAAATTATCCTCCGTTACGTCACTTATGCCACCCTCGCCGGCGATGCCAGTGTTCTCGAAGATCGCTGCTTAAATGGACTTCGCGAAACCTACCAAGCTCTCGGCGTTCCCGGAGCCTCTGTCGCTGCTGGCGTGCAAAAAATGAAAGAAGAAGCAATCCGTCTCGCTAATGACCCCAATGGCATTAGCCAAGGCGATTGCAGTCAATTAATGTCTGAAGTCTCCAGCTACTTTGATCGCGCTGCTTCTGCAGTTTCGTAAGTCTGGTTTGTCTAGATTCCTAGTTCTAGGAATTTGTTTTTAGCTTAAATCTTTTTTTGTAAACCTGTTGTTAACGTTAGGAAGAGAAAACCAAAATGAAAACTCCAATTACCGAAGCCATTGCTGCTGCTGATAGCCAAGGACGTTTCTTAGGTAACACCGAACTCCAAGCTGCCAACGGTCGTTTTGAGCGTGCTAACGCAAGCATGGAAGCGGCTCGTGCCTTAACCCAAAAATCCAACGACTTGATTAACGGCGCTGCCAACGCGGTTTATCAGAAGTTCCCTTACACCACTCAAATGCAGGGACCTCAATACGCTCACGATCAACGCGGTAAAGATAAGTGCGCTCGTGACATTGGTCACTATCTCCGCATGGTTACCTACTGCCTCATTGCTGGCGGTACTGGCCCCATGGATGAATACCTCATCGCAGGTTTAGATGAAATCAACCGTACTTTTGAACTGTCTCCTTCCTGGTACGTTGAAGCCCTGAAGCACATCAGAGCAAATCACGGCTTAAGTGGTCAGCCGGCTAACGAAGCCAACACTTACATCGACTATGCGATCAACGCCTTGAGCTAATAGTTCTTGGTGTTAGCCCGGAAGATTGAGCGAATGTTGACCAACGGTCAAAGCAGGCGCTTCCGCCCTCGGAATGCGTAATCATTGACCTATTGCACGTTAGCATTTGTGACTTTTTCCGGGCTTTGTTGTTGAAATGTTCACCCAGTATTGCTGCAAAATTTTCCCTTTGGGAGGGTGTTAAAAAATGAAAACTTTAGTTGCTTCCAATCTCTCGTCAGCAGGACGTTTAGGTTTAGAATCTTTTAGCGGCGATCCCGTAGAGTTACGGTCGAATGCTAGCGAAGATGAATTAGAATCCATCATTCGAGCAGTATATCGCCAAGTCTTAGGCAACGACTATGTCATGGACTCAGAACGTCTTGTCTCTGCTGAATCCTTGTTGCATCAAGGAAACTTGACGGTACGAGGATTTGTTCGCGCCGTTGCCAAATCCGATTTATACAAAAACAAGTTCTTTTATCCCAATTCCAATCAGCGTTTTGTTGAATTAAACTTTAAGCATTTGCTTGGTCGTCCTCCCTATGATGAGGAGGAATGGGCTTATCACACTCAGTTGTGTGAAGAAGAAGGGGTTGATGCTGAAATTGACTCCTATCTCGATAGCGAAGAATACGTTAGTAAGTTTGGTGAAGACATTGTTCCTTACTATGTCGGTTTTCAAGTCGGTTTAGGCGCAAGAACCACCAACTTTACTCGGATGTTCAAATTATATCGAGGCTATGGCAGCAGCGATCGCGCTCAAGTAGGTGGAAAACAACCGCGCTTAACTTGGGAAATCGCGAAAAACGAAGCCTCTAGCATTGTCATGCCTTCTAACAGCACCGAAGAAGGGACTTCTCGTACCCCTAAAACTGCTTTTGGTGGTATTGGTAATCAAACAGCAAGAATGTATCGGGTAGAAGTTAGCGGACAACTTGGGCGACAACTTCGTCCTGTTATCCGTTATAGCAACAATGCTTACCTCGTTCCCTACGATCAATTATCCCAACGCTTACAGCAAATTGTCCGTCAAGGGGGCAAAATTGTGAGCGTCAGACCGGCTTAATCTCATAACGGGAGATTTTCAGAGAGCCATTAGCCGTAGTGAACACACTAATTGTTAGTGGTTCTCTGTTGCCCTACTTTAATGAAAAAAGGAGTTTTACCATTATGTACGGTCAAACCACAATTAGCACACCTAGCCCTGCTGCCAATCGGATGTATCGCATCGAAGTAGAAGGGATGCGTCAAAGCAGTGAGTCCGATAAACAAAATTATGCGATTCGCAAAAGCGGAAGTGTCTTTTATACAGTTCCCTACAGTCGCATGAACCAACAAATGCAACGGATTAATCGGATGGGGGGTAAAATTGTTAATATTCAGCCCTTGAATACAGAACCAGCACCGCAACCGAAAAGTTCTGAGAGTTAGTTCTGATCCGTTAATTTTTTAATCATACTTCCATCCGAAAAAACACGAAATTTTCTAAAAAAGCCCTCCAGTTTACTCATGGGGGTTTTTTAAGGCTATTTTGGAAAATCTTACCTAAAAACTAAGCAAGTTCTGATCTTACCAAGGACAAATAACCAACCCCACCGACTAATGAACTTTTTCAGCAAGCCCTATTTAAG
>CAZTXK010000069.1:0-10900 GCA_964617275.1 uncultured Dactylococcopsis sp.
AAAACCATGACACAGTTAGTAGAAGACTGGATAGATACTCTAGAGATGCCTAACTACAAGGACACAGAAGACTAAAGTCTTAAAGGGCGCATCATCCCTCGATTTCAAATCAAGGGCTTTCTGACTGATTTACTGTAAATTTGCCAACTTCTGATTTAAATGCGATACTCTTTCATTAATACTACTTTTGAAAATAATTCTTAATTAAGGAGATTGATAATGAGCCAAACCATTAAACTTTGGGTTGGTATGGGCGCTTATATTCTAGCGGGAACTTGTGCTGTTGCTTCCCCTAGCCATGCAACAGAGCCTCTTAGTTCTACGACAAGCTCTGAGGAGATGACTCAGTTCATTGTTCAAGGCGGCGAAGGCGGCGAAGTCACCAGTAACGCCGATTACATGACCAATATCCGCCTCATGAAGGGTCATTTGATCGCTGGATTAGAGTTGTATATGCGCGGTGAAAACCAAATGGCGCAAACCCACCTTGAGCACCCTGCCAAAGAAATTTTAACCTCCCTTGCTCCGAGCTTAGAGGAAAAAGGATTATACCGTCCTGTAGATACTTCCCTCACTCGCCTTAGTGAACTAGCGGCTAGTGGGGCTTCCCAAAGAGAAATTAAGAAAGCTTATGAAGAGGCAATGGGCGTGCTGACAGCAGCGGAAAATGTGGTTCCTGCTAGTGAGCGCCAGTCTCCTGAGTTCTTAGGAAATGTGATTTCTACCCTAATTTCCACTGCTGTTGCGGAGTATGAAATTGCATTACAAGGGAATACGTTTACAGATATTCCTGAGTATCAAGATGGAAGAGGGTTTGTTGCCACAGCGCGAGAGTTACTCTACAACAATGCTGAGGAAATGGTCAAAATGAATCCGGAAGCCTATACACAACTTTCAACTATGGTGGGACAAGTTTCTGCTGCTTGGCCAACAGTTATGCCTCCCTCTCAACCTGTTTATAGTGCGCAAGAGGTAATGGAAATGGCTGAGGAGATTGAGAAGATTACAGAATAGTGCATTTTTTTTTGCTTTCCTGAGGGGTGCAAGCCTTGCACCCTTACGCTCTATGATCACACCGAATCAACCACTTGGAAATACCCCCGACACCCGTTTTCTGCAATCCAGTCTTGGTGAGGATGGAACATATATTTTCCTGGGTAATTGTAAGCAAATTCTAGGATGTGACGTTCTGAGGGGCCCATTGTTACTGCATCGGTGACTTCGTGAGGGGTTAGGGTGGAACCGGTGCGGTATAACTTAAACATATTGGCGTGGAGATGGAAGGTAGCGGCGTGTTCAAATTCCATCATGTTAAGGAGATAGAGGCGAATGAGTTGGTCTTTTTGAATGGGAATGGGATAGTCGTCATAATAGTCAGGAAGTCCGTTGAAGGCATAGAAATTGTTTTCTCCGTCTTCGTTGGTATCGTAAGCCCCCATGATTAAAACCATTTCGTCGGCTTGAGGACGGGCTTGAGGGGGATCAATGATAAACATTCCGTACAATCCTTTGCCAATGTGACGAGTAACGGGTTCCACATGACAGTGATAGAGGTGAACGCCGTAGGGTTGGGCATCAAATTCGTAGGTTACTTGTTCATCATGGCGCACAGAACGCACTCCATCTTCTGAAGCGGGATGAATGCCGTGAAAGTGGACAGTATGGAAGCGTCCTCCCTGGTTGTTAAAGATAACACGCACGCGATCGCCGCTTTTGGCTCTTAGGGTGGGGCCAGGAACACGGTCATTATAGTTCCAAGTGCGAAAAGAAACAACTGTGTTGAGATCAATGATTCCTGAGGTGGCTTCCAGGTAAAATTCTCTCACGGTTCGTCCATTTTCTTGTTTGACAGTTCCATAATCGAATTCTCGCAGGAAGGTAAAGGGATTAATGCCATTTCCTCGTAGGGGTGTGTCTTGGGGAGGAGAAGGAATCCTCACCTGATCTTGGCTACGGGCGATTTGATTGAATAGTAAATTAGCGCCAATAAGGCCAATTCCGCCTGCCCCCCACTTTAGCAGTTGGCGACGCTTCCAGGGTTGATAGTTATTGGGAGTATTATCAGGATTCATGAAGAATTATAAATAATAACTCTCAATAATCTTAGCGTAAAGAGTTAGGAGGCTTCGACCTCAATGTCATCAATTTACTGGTTTGGCATTTTCTGGGCAAATTCACTCCATAAAGTTGCCTGATGGGCAACGACATTTGATGATGTCGCTTGAGTAGCCTGTTTCGGTTGATTCAAGTAAACGCGAGTAGCAGTATAACCCACAACAAACATAGAAAACGCGGCTAAGGCAATTCCCAATATTTGATTTAATGTTGATGTTTGAGTTGATGTTTGTGTATTCATAGCTATAGTGAAAATCTAATCATGACTCCACTTCTATGATTTCATACAATTCTGTTAATTTTGATACATTTTTAATAAAAATTTAATCTTCAAACGCCGCATTAATTGGGGTAGCTTGTATCATTTGTTCAGTCAAAGAGAAAGGGAAATCCTGTTGATGGGCGTAAATCCCATGACCCATTCCTGTCAATAATCCTAAACAAGCTGGTAACACAAGAGAGGCTAATTGGTTCATATCTACTAGGGTGTCCTTTATCGCTATGATGAGATTCCCATAGCTTTTACAAGAAATTCTGTAGTCAAAGAAACGAAAATCCAGAAGTTAGCCTTGATAATGTATTTAATGTATAAAATAAATGTTATTATCGCATCATTAAGAATAAACCATATAATTGATCAGACTAAGGCTCAAAACAAATAAGATGCAAATAGAAGAAACTAAAATTAAAGTTAATGATCGGCTTTTATTACCACAAATGGGGTGTGGAACTTGGGCATGGGGTAATAAGCTTTTATGGGACTATGATCAAAGTCAAGATCAAAACTTACAGGAAGTCTTTAATTTTTGTTTGGATCAAGGGGTGACGCTTTTTGATACGGGAGATTCTTATGGAACGGGAAAATTAAAAGGACGCAGTGAACAACTTTTAGGGCAGTTTACTCGCGAATATCAGGGGAGTGAGAAGGATAATATCTGTATTGCGACAAAATTAGCGGCGTATCCTTGGCGGTTAACTCGTCAGTCGATGGTGTCGGCTTGTCGGGCTTCGGCAAAACGGTTAGGAAAATCAGTTGATCTGGTACAAATGCATTGGTCAACGGCAAATTATGCTCCTTGGCAGGAAAATGCCCTTCTTGATGGACTTGCCGACCTTTATGAACAAGGAGAGGTGAGAGGGGTAGGCTTATCTAATTATGGTCCGAAACGCCTTCAAGAGATTCATAAAAAGTTTTCCCAACGAGGGGTTCCCATTGCCACATTACAGGTGCAGTATTCCTTATTATCCACTGATCCGGTGCAAAAGGGGATAAAGGAAGTTTGTGATGAGTTGGGGATTCAATTAATTGCCTATAGCCCTCTCACGCTAGGATTACTGACGGGAAAATATGGCAATGGGGTTTTCCCGAAAGGGATACGGGGATTATTATTCCGCTATTTATTGCCGGGGATTCAACCGGTTTTAGATATATTACGGGAGATTGCCAATTTCCGAGGGAAAACGCTCTCGCAAGTGGCATTAAATTGGTGTATCTGTAAAGGCACAATTCCCATACCCGGGGCTAAAACTCTCCCACAAGCCCAAGAAAATGTTGGGGCTTTGGGATGGCGATTGAGTGAGTCGGAAGTGAAGGAATTAGATCAAGCTAGTAAGAAGATTTCTCGGAGTATGGTGCAGAATATCTTTCAAACTCGCTGATTAATAAGGCTGGAATATAAGTCACTGAGTTGAGAGGTAACACCTTCCCAACTAAATTTCTCTTCCATGCGCTTTCTGGCGTTTTCTCCGAGCTGGTTGCGCCATTGGGGATTACTTAAGATGCGCTCAATGGCTTCAGTGAAGGCAGCGTTATCTTTAGGAGGAACTAATAAGCCTGTTTCTTCCGAGACAACGGTAAAGTTTAGTCCGCCGACTGCACTCCCGACAACAGGGGTTCCACTTGCCATGGCTTCAATGGGCACTAAGCCAAAGGGTTCATAATGACTGGGAACAACACAAACATCAGCGGCGGCAAAATAGGTGGGGAGGTCTTCGTCAGAAATACGCCCAGGGAATTCTGTGATGTCACTTATTCCTAATTCTTCAACAATTTGGCTAATGCGTTCTTTTTCCTTACCATCACTTTGACCGGCACGATAGGCTCCACCAATGATTAAGCGTAGGGATTCTTTCCCTCGCAGTTTTGAGTTGGCAACGGCTCGGACAAGGGTTTCAATCCCTTTGCGCGGATCAAAACGACCAATGTAGAAGATGACTTTTTCTTGCGGGGAAAAGCCTAGTTTTTCTCTGGCTTGTTGGTAGGAAATGGAACCAAAGTGATTGATATTAGTGCCACAGGGTATGATTTCAATGTTACCGCGAGAGGAAACCAGCGATCGCAGATTTTCTTTTTCTTGAGGACTGGTAGCGACCACACAGTCAGCGTTGTCCAAAATGGCTTTTTCAATTTCTAAGCGTCTAGTTGCTGTTTCTGGGGGTTCTTGCACGGATTTATATTTGACTGCCCCAAGAGAGTGATAAGTGTGCACAATGGGAAGGGAGAGTCTGCGTTGTAATTCTAAGCCCACCCAAGCTGATAGCCAGTAATTGGTATGGAGAAGGGAATATTGTCGTCCTTCTTGTTTGGCAAATTTGATGATTTCTTCTACCACGCGATCGCAGTGTTGAAAAATTTCTTGTCGCGGAATAAAGGTTTCGGGTCCCGCACTAATGCGAATAGTACGACAATGGTCTTGATGTTGAACGAGGTGGGGTTGATTGACATCGGTTTTACGGGTGAACATATCCACCTCCCACCCCTGTTGTGCAAGGGCTTCTCCCACTTGTCGCACATAAACATTTTGTCCCCCGGCTTCTTCCCCCCCGATATCCACTGCGGGGTCACCATGAACTGAAACTAAGGCAACTTGTTGACGATTATTAGTGTTCATTGTCTCCCTCCTGCCAAAACCTTAATTCTATCGTTCTTTAAATTAGCAATTCCGTGATCTTGTTTGATCAGCTTTAGGAAAGATTTCTCTCCTGAATTCCTTTTCTTTTTAAGAGTCATTTTCCACTTTCTCAAACTATGGCGATCCTTCCCAGAAGATTTGTCATTTTTGTTCTTTCTTTGTTCATTTAAACAATATTGATTTTGCATAATCCAATGGCAGATGATAGAGTAGCCGGCATCGAGTCAGTATTTTCGCTAGCAAACCTTTTTAATTGCTTTGACTTTTACCTAAGTATTTTCTAAATAGAGAATAAATATGAGTGCAATCCTACTGGTTATTATCGGCTGGCTAGCCTTTTTTCTAGGCTATCGTTTCTATTCTAAATTTATCGCCAAACGCATTTACCGACTGAGTGCAGAGGCAACTACCCCAGCTCATGCTTATGAAGACGGGGTGGATTATGTTCCCACAAATCCCTTTGTGCTATGGGGGCATCATTTTACCTCGGTTGCTGGGGCTGCCCCGATTGTGGGTCCCGCTATTGCCGTAATTTGGGGCTGGCTTCCGGCTTTTTTATGGGTGATTTTAGGCACACTTTTTATCGGCGGGGTTCATGATTTTGGGGCACTTTGGGCAAGTGTTCGCAATCAAGGACGTTCCATTGGGGCATTAACGGAGCAGGTTGTTAGTAAACGCGCCCGCAGCTTGTTTATGATCGTAATCTTTCTCCTCCTTTTAATGGTGAATGCTGTGTTTGCGGTGGTAATTGCCAATTTATTTGTTGACTACGGCAGCAGTCTTTTACCTTCTTGGAGCGCGATCGCGGTTGCTTTGGTCATTGGCTATTTACTCTATCGTCGTGGTGTAGGGTTATTAATTCCCTCTTTAGGCGGGTTACTAGTGTTGTATTTCATGATGTATCTCGGGACAATCTTGCCCTATCCGGAGTTAAATAGCACCGCTTGGATTCTGATTTTATTCGCCTATGCCTTTATCGCCTCTTTACTACCAGTGTGGTTACTCCTGCAACCGCGGGATTTCATCAATTCTCTCCAACTATTTATCGGTTTAGGACTGATCTACATCTCAGTTTTGTTGGCAAATCCAACTGTGGTTGCCCCTGCGTTTAATAATAATGTTCCTGCTGATGCCCCGCCAATGCTACCACTGCTTTTCGTGACGATTGCCTGTGGTGCAATTTCTGGCTTTCATGGCTTAGTCTCTTCTGGGACCTCTGCTAAACAATTGAATCGCGAAACCGATGCGCGGTTTGTGGGCTATCTTGGTGCTGTCGGTGAGGGCGCCTTAGCCTTGGCAGCAATTCTGGCAACCACTGCTGGTTTTGGTAGTTTCGCCGAGTGGGAAGAGCTTTATCAGTCTTTTGGCGCTAGTGGCGTTGGCGCTTTTGTGGAAGGCGGCGCGGCTCTCATTAACCAAGGAATTGGCTTACCGGTGAGTTTAGCGACTACAGTTTTAGCTGTCATTGCGGTGTTGTTTGCCAGTACCACTATGGATACTGGGGTCCGGTTACAACGCTATATTATTCAAGAATGGGGTCAAATCTATCAACTCCCTCTGCTCACCAATCGTTATTTATCCACTTTCATCGCGGTTGGTTCTTGCTTGCTATTAGCTTTTGGGGCTGGTGGTCCCGCTGGAACAGGCGGCTTAACCATTTGGCCCCTGTTTGGAACTACCAATCAATTACTCGCCGCTTTAACCCTATTAGTGGCAAGTGTGATGTTGGTTAAATTGGGCCGCCCATACTGGTACACAGTGATTCCCTTAATTTTTGTGTTAGGAATGACGATTGTCGCTCTTTTGCTACAACTAGGAGACTTTTGGACACAGCAAAACTATCTTCTCCTCTTCCTAGATATTTTGATTTTAATTGCCGCGGTTTGGGTGGTGCTGGAATCAGCGTTTGTCTTTAATCGCGCTAAACAAGATGCGAAAGAGAAATCATTAAGCTAGTCGTACTCAGCAATGCAAAATCTTAACTGGTGTCAAATTTATCGGCAACTGTGCTATTTCTTAGAAGAGTTTTATGCCGCCCCTTATCGGCAAGAACTTGCCCGAGAAAAGCGCGATCAAGATGACCTATTTATGTTGCTCGTATTCTCGGAAATGATGGGCATTCCCAATCCCGTTAGCTTTTATACCTTGGAACTTCTCCCCCTAATTTATGAAGATTTCCACCAGTGGCACCAGCGTATGGGAATGGATAAATCGCCACTGGATCAAATTCGATGTTGCTAAGGTAGGAAATCACTGAATGGTTCTGGGATTAAGTAATCAACGTCTGATTTTTGTCGGCGGTAAAGGAGGGGTGGGAAAAACTACCGCTGCCGCCGCCTTAGCCCTCAGGAGTGCCGAACAAGGGAAGCAATGTCTCGTGGTTTCTACTGATCCGGCACACTCCCTAGCGGATATTTTTGGGCAAAGAATCAGCGATCGCGCAACGTTTCTAAGGGCTAATTTATGGGGAATGGAAATTGATGCCGAAGTAGAAGCCGATCATTATATTGCGACGGTTAAAGATAATCTGCGGAGTTTAGTTAAACCTTCTCTCTATAGGGAAATTGATCGGCAAATGAACTTAACCCGTCAAGCCCCTGGAACCATAGAAGCAGCTCTTCTAGAACGGATGACTGGTTTAATGGGAGAGGGTTTAAAGGATTACGATACCATTATCTTTGACACTGCCCCGACAGGACATACACTGCGCCTGCTATCATTACCGCAATTAATGTCAAGTTGGGTCAACGGATTATTGCAACACCGAGAGCATTCGGCACAATTAGGGCAGCGGATTCGGCAATTGGGAGATGGCAAGTCATTACTGGCAGAGGAACAAGAACCTGATGAGCGCACTGAAAAAATCCGCCAGATTCTCACCCAACGCCAACATCGCTTTCACCGCGCTCGTCGTTTACTGTTAGAACCGCAAACCACTGCTTTTATTCTGGTGCTTATTCCTGAAAGATTACCCATTTTAGAAAGTAAAAAGACCTTAAAATCACTTCAAGAAAATGAAATTCCTGTAACAGGGGTTGTCATTAACCGCGTGTTGCCTAACGCGGATCTCGGTGATTGGTTAGAAAAACGTCGTCTGCAAGAAGCTACCTATTTAGAGGAAATCAAACGAGACTTTCGCCATCTTTCTCAATGTTGGCTTCCCTTATTTCCAAAAGATATTTACGGTTGGGATGCCCTTAGGCAAGTGATCAATTATTTTAATTAGAATTTGCTAGCGAGATTGCAGAGCAATCACACCAACAACTGTCACATCATCTTTCTTTTCTAGACGTTTTTGATTAGCTTATCTGGGTTCTAAGTTCCCTGTACAAAATCGGTGAGACGTTCTAAGCCATTTTTTATGGTGTTCATGTCTGTGGCGTAAGACAGACGAATACAAGCATCGTTGCCAAAGGCAATTCCTGGCACGGTTGCGACTTGTTTTTCTTCTAGCAGTTGATTAGCAAATTCTAAAGAAGTTTTCCCGGTTTGGCTAATGTCTAAGAAGAGATAAAAGGCACCGTAAGGCGTTGGGCAACTCAATTGAGGCACAGTAGAAAGCACGTCTAACATCACTTTTCTGCGCTCAGTGAAAGCGGTTCGCATTTCGGAGATGGCGTTTTCGGAGAGGGGATTCTTTAAAGCCGCGATCGCGCCGTATTGGGCAAATGTACAGACATTAGAGGTGCTATGGCTCTGGATGCTCGTCATAGCTCTAATGATTTTTTCGTTCCCAGCTAAATATCCCACCCGCCAACCGGTCATGGCATAGGTTTTGGCAAAGCCACTACTGACTAACGTACGGGCAAAAATCTCGGGGTTTAAACTGCCAATGCTAATATGTTCCGCATCCTCATAGAGAATTTTCTCATAAATCTCATCCGAGACGACCAAAAGATCATTTTTCACAATTACGTCTGCTAGAGCCTCTAATTCTTCCCGAGAATAAACCGCTCCGGTGGGATTGGTGGGAGAATTCAGGATAAACAGTTTGCTATTGGGAGTAATACTGGCTTGAAGTTGGGAAGCAGTAATTTTATATTGTCCCTCAGCCGTGGTGGGAACGATGACAGGCACTCCCCCGGCGAGTTTCACCATTTCGGGATAGCTTAACCAGTAGGGAGAGGGCATAATTACCTCCTCCCCCGGATTAATGAGGGTTTGCATTAAATTAAAAAGGGAATATTTGCCCCCATTAGTGACAATGACATTCTCACTGCTATAGGGTAAATTATTGTCTAAGTGAAGTTTCTGCGCGATCGCGCTTCGTAATTCCGCTTCCCCGGCTGCTGATCCATACCGTGTTTTACCCTCATCTAAAGCCCGTTTTGCCGCTTCCACCACATGAGGCGGGGTATCAAAATCAGGTTCTCCCGCACTAAAGCTACAAATATCTAATCCATCCGCTTTCATGGCTTTCGCTTTAGCGGAAATTTCTAAGGTCAAAGAAGGGCTAACATTTTCCACACGATTGGCTAACGGGACATCACGGAATCTGCCCACACAATCCTCCCATTTTCTATGTTTAATGACTACTCTTCTAGTCTCTCAAACTATGGTACTCCCTGGCAGGAGATTTGTAGTTTTTGTTACAGTCTTTTGACATTTAGGAAGTTTGAGACAAGCGCATCCACATTGGCAGTTGACGTTCCTCTCCTCGACTAATGCGATCGAGGGCAGCTTTAATTTCAAGGCGAACATCAAATTCCGGTTCTTGGTTTTGGGCGGTTTCCAAGGGCGCGATCGCGCTTTCATCCCCGGTTTCATATAAAAATCGCGCAGCCCGCCACCGCACCAATTTTGAACTGTCTTGTAGGGCTTGGCACATAGTCGGAATACCTTGGGGATTTCCCAAATCGCTGAGGGCATCGCCAGCCGTCCGACGAACAATCACCGAGCGATCATTTAATACCACCTCACTTAAAGGGGAAATGGCTTCTTCAGTTTCACTTGCCCCGAGTAAAGCACTTGCCCAACGGCGAATCGTCGCGCGATCGTCTTTTAGGGCGTTAACAATTGCCGGAAACGTCTCTTGGTTGATTTCCAGTTTCTGAATTGCTTTGAGGCGTTCTTTCCAACTCTCATTCTGCTTTAAAGTTGCCAGTAAATCAGCCGTTTCCGTTGTTTCGGTATCAGTTGTGTCTTTCGTATTCCCTTCAATCGCCCGTTTCTCAATCTGTTTTAAGTCAGCATCATCAATGACACTTGCCACCTCTTCGGCAACCATATTCGCCACCGCTTCGGGTTCCCCATTACGAGAGGCATAGGGTTCCCAATACCGTTCCATGACATAATTCACCCCTGTTGCTTCCACCACTCGCTGCATTGCTTCCACAAAGCGCTCCGGCATGGCAACCCGTTTTTGTTCTTCCCCGTTGGCGCGAACTTGGGTGGGAATACCGCGAAAATATAACACGGCGACTTCTACTTCCCCTAACTCCTTGCTGCCGTTTTCCTCAGACTGAGCTTGTGATTGCGAGAGTAGTTCCGTGTCTGCGTTTTCAGCAATCCCAAATACCTTAGCGGCTTGGGAAAGGATTGATTCCCAATCGGCTTGGCTTTGACGAATCACCGCAATAAAGCTACTACTGAGGAACACTTCTCGCACCCCTTCAATTTCCAGTAATTGGGCAACCGACTCGGGAACTTGATCACAACTATCACCGGGGTGAAGGGTGAGGGGTTTCTCAGCAATGGTTTCATCCAGATTAAGTTTCATGCACTGAGGATTGGGAGTGGTTTCGAGAGAAGAGAGTTTCATTACTGCTAACTTGAGAATGCTTCTCTTTTAGTGTGGCATAAACCTTCTAATGTTCTTGCTTATGCTAGAATTACAGCGACTTAGATGCTGGATTTTCTGGTTGTGAGCAGCG
>CAZTXK010000070.1:0-7255 GCA_964617275.1 uncultured Dactylococcopsis sp.
AAAAAGCTACTGTAGAACTTTCTTTAATCCGTTCCTCTAGTGGGATAATTCTTGCTTAAAATAAATTCCAGGCCGCCTAATAAATCCTCAAATCGAGGACGAGCAAACGGCGCATTATTTAAAGCAATATAGTAAATTGTATGGTCAGGTTTAATTAGAAATAACCCTGGTTCAGCAAAAATTTGCGGTTCGTAATCAAAAGCCGCCTTAGAAATATAAAGCCCCCACTGTCGCATGGAGTCTAACGTTTGCCCATAGCCAACTTTAAGACTATCCAATCCCCACTCAGTTTTCGCTTGTTTGGCTTTGTCGAAATTATCACCGCTAATCGCGATCGGTTCCACTCCCAGCTTTTGGAATTGGTCTAACTTTTGTTCCAAATCAGCCAGATAGCTTTGGCAAATAGGACAATGCACCCCCCGATAAAACACAATTAGCGTATAGTTTTGCGGGCTTTGTTCCGTAAGCGTCCAAGTTTCACCGCTAACAGTTTTAACACTGAGGCTAGGGGCTTTTTGATTCGGTGTAAGTTTATGAGTCATCACAAATAAAGATTGAATAAGGCTTCTATGATTGAGTGTAAAGCGGGATTATAAGAAAACCCTTAAAACGACATAAGAATATGACTCAGCTATTCTGCTACCCCTTGAAAGGCGGTTTGACCTTGATTTTCTCGATAAAGAATGATCGTCCAGAAGGCAATCATAATTGCGCTCAAAGCAATGATATAAGGCATAAACATTTCTAACCCAAAATCATCGGCAATGTTGCCAGCAATCCAAGGGAAAAAGGCTTTACCAAGACTGCCCAAGCTAGCAATAAAGCTAATTGAGCCTGTTAACAGATGGGGGGGAATTAAATTCGAGAGAAATGCTAAAGCCGTAGGTAAAATTGGACCAAGGCAAAATCCTGTTAGTAATAACCCTAACGCACTTGTAACACTAAAGCTCATTACAATTAGCGTAAAAACTCCAGCCATTACTCCCACTAGACAAAGATTAATAATCCTTCGAGTTCCTATTTTATTGGTTAAGGGGCCAATGCAAACTCGTCCTGCTGTTAACCCGAACCAATAGCCACTCATTAACCAACCTGCTAACACATTATCTTCATGACGATATTGCGTGAGAAAACTATAACTCCAATTCCCTAAGCTAATTTCTGCCCCCGCATAGAAGAGCAAAAAGAAAGCAAATAACCACACAAATCGGTATTTCAACGGACTTTCTACCGGCGCATTTTCTGATTCGCTATTGGAGGCATCTCGATCAGCATTTGTAAATAGCCAACGCATACTAATTAAGAGGATAAGACTGACAGCAGAGATGCCAAAATAAATAATACTCCAACGCCAATCAGCTTCTAAAATTTGAGACGCGAGGAACGGGCTGAGGAGAGCCCCTACCCCATAAAAGGAGTGAAGATAGTTCAGGAGAGCACTTTTATTAGGGAATTTAGTCAAATGAGAATTTAAAGCAGCCTCTAAAATTGCTGCGCCAAAACCTAACAGAAAGGGAACAGTAAGAACTAGATAAATCGGAGGTTGGAAGCAAAATATAAGAACACCACTTAAAAAGGCGGCTTTACCCAACGAGAGGAATTTCACATTCCCTAATTTTCGGAATAAGAAATTACTATTCAACGCTGCTACCAAATAACCCACAGAGCCAGCAAAAAACACTAAGCTCAGCATAGCTTTATCTACGTTATAATAACTTCCCCAGTGAGGAAGCAAAACACCGATCGCGGCATCATTAGCTCCCAAAAGCACAAACGTCAGAAAAGCAAACCCAATTTGCAGTTTAATCCGTAACCCACTAACTTGTGGCTTAGGCGAAATTGGCTCTTCCGTTTGGTTGATCACACTCTCCTGTGAAGCTGGAGATTGTAATTCTTCTTGATTTAAGTCTTGTTTTGGCAACGGTTCAGTTTGAGAAAGCAATTCCTCCTCACTCATAGGCTTTCTACTCCCTTAATCACTACTCAGACAACCACTTCCCTTGAAATAATATTAAGAGCCACGTCTGCTCACTGTCGGCTTTAGGGAAAAGGGTTTTCCGAACCTAAAATGGCAAAAGCCCCCTAAACTCAGTAATCCCCTATTTTTGATAGATTGTTGGCGAGTTCACTTTCTTCCTCCCTTTAAAAAATAAAGATTCTCTACTTTTTTACCTTGATCGATAGATGATTTAAGGAGGTGGAATGGTGTATAACAGTTACTAATGTGAAATGCCTAATCTAAAATTACCGTTAACTATATATTAAATTGCTGTCTATTAAGCAATCAACTCGATTTAACCAAGCCTTACAAGATTTGAAACAGAGGTACTGCCTATAGAAAACCATCCTTACTGCCTAGTTGACGAGTTGCTACTCTAATATAAGCACTATTATGAGACAAAACGTCCAAAAATTTAAGAACTTGCAAAAAAGAGTGAAAAAAGTTCCCCTCGGATTTTTCCAACTGTGGAATATGAGTTTCGGCTTCTTCGGAATTCAATTCGGTTGGACCTTACAAATGGCAAATACCAGTGCCATATATGAGTATTTAGGAGCGAATCCTGAACAAATTCCCATTTTATGGTTAGCAGCTCCTCTCAGTGGTTTAATCGCCCAGCCGATTATTGGGTACATGAGTGATCGCACTTGGACAAGATTAGGGCGCAGACGACCCTATTTTCTTTTTGGCGCGATTCTCAGTTCCCTTGCCCTGATTTTAATGCCCAATTCTTCTAGTTTATGGATGGCAGCAGGGGCGTTATGGATTCTCGATACCTCGGTCAATATTAGTATGGAACCATTTCGCGCCTTTGTATCAGACTTAGTTCCAGAAAATCAACGGACTCTTGGTTTTGGGATGCAAGCCTTTTTCATTGGCTTAGGCGCGGTGATGGCTTCCTTATGCCCTTGGATTCTCAACCATTGGTTTGGCTTTAATCAAGTTGTCACCCCAGAAGGGGAAATTCCCGGTACAGTCAAAATCTCCTACTATGTTGGGGCAGCCGTCTTTTTAGGGACAGTCTTGTGGACAGTTTTAACCACCAAAGAATATCCCCCACAGGATATAGAGGCTCTAAAAAATCGCCAAGAAAATACAGGTGGTGTATTGGGGGTAATTAAAGGCATCTTTCAGAAAGTTCGCACCATGCCTGAGTTGATGAAACAATTGGCTTGGGTGCAGTTTTTCACCTGGTTAGGAATTTTCTGTGTCTTTCTCTATTTCCCCCCAGCAGTTGGACACGAAATTTTTGGGGCGACCAAAGAAAGTTCTCCCCTTTACCAAGAAGGAATCGAATGGGCGGGAATTTGTATTGCCTTATACAATGTGGTTTGCTTTATTTATTCCCTGTTTCTGTCTCGCATTGCAGCGGCAACCAGTCGTAAAACGACTCATGCCTTTAGTTTACTCTGTGGCGGTGCGGGGTTAATGTCCCTGCTATTTGTAGAGAATCAATACTTACTGTTAATTCCCATGGCTTGCTTTGGATTAGCTTGGGCGAGTGCTTTAACCATGCCCTATTCTATGTTGTCGGATGTTTTACCGATGAAAGATACAGGCATTTACATGGGAATTTTCAATGCCTTTATTGTCATCCCTCAAATTATCGCTGCTTTAGGTTTAGGTTGGGTAATGGAAAACCTCTTAAGTAATAATCGCATCTTTGCCCTTGCAGTTGGCGGCGTGTCTATGGTGCTAGCAGCTGTCTTGGTGCAGTGGGTTAAGGATGTGGAAAAAGAAGCCCAAACGGTTGGGAAAACGCCAAAAATGGCGACAGAAGCTCCAGAAAAATCATAATTCCATGAATGAACAATGATTCAATTTATCCTAGAATAGGCATATAGCAAGATGATCTCATTTGTAAAAAGTATTTGTCGGTTTCGATCCCCCCTACCCCCCTTAATAAGGGGGGAATTAAAGGCGGGTACAACTGATGTACGCTTGCTATAGTAAAGTTATCAACAAGAATCATGGATGTTAAAGCCGCTGTTGCCTTTGAAGCCAACCAACCCTTAAAACTGGAAACTGTACAACTTGATCCACCTAAAGCAGGAGAAGTTTTAGTAGAGATTAAGGCGACAGGAGTTTGCCACACTGATGCTTATACCCTCTCTGGAAAAGACCCAGAAGGGCTATTTCCTAGCATTTTAGGGCATGAAGGAGCTGGAATTGTTGCAGAAGTAGGGGAGGGAGTGAAAAGCCTCAAACCTGGGGATCATGTGATTCCTCTCTATACCCCGGAATGTCGCGAGTGTAAGTTCTGCCTCTCCCAAAAAACCAATCTTTGTCAAGCCATCCGTTCTACCCAAGGCAAAGGAGTGATGCCTGATGGTACAAGTCGCTTTTCCTTAAATGGTGAAAAACTCCATCATTTTATGGGCACTTCTACGTTTGCCAACTATACCGTTTTACCTGAAATTGCTTTAGCTAAGATTCGAGAAGATGCCCCGTTTGATAAAGTCTGTTATATCGGCTGTGGTGTTACTACCGGGATTGGAGCAGTTTTATTTACCGCCCAAGTAGAAGCCGGAGCCAATGTCGTTGTGTTTGGCTTAGGGGGAATTGGCTTAAATGTCATTCAAGGGGCAAAAATGGTTGGTGCTGATAAAATCATTGGCGTAGATATTAACCCCCAAAAACGCCCTTTAGCAGAAAAGTTTGGCATGACGGACTTTGTGAACCCCCATGAAATTGAGGGGGATATTGTTAGTTATTTAGTGGAATTAACGGATGGGGGAGCCGATTATAGCTTTGAATGTATTGGCAATGTTAATGTTATGCGTCAAGCTCTAGAATGCTGTCATAAAGGCTGGGGAGTCTGTACGATTATTGGCGTAGCTGGAGCCGGAGAAGAAATTTCTACTCGCCCTGTACAGTTAGTTACCGGTCGGGTTTGGAAAGGAAGCGCGTTTGGGGGCGCAAGAGGACGCACTGATGTTCCGAAAATTGTAGATTGGTATATGGATGGGAAAATTAGTATTGATCCGTTGATTACTAATACCCTTCCTATTGAGCAAATTAACGAAGCCTTTGATCTGATGCACGAAGGAAACTCGATTCGGACGGTTTTAACTTATTAATGATTACTTTGCAATTAAAGGAGGGGTGATGGTTTCATCTTGATAAAAGCGATAAAGCAAGGCTTCATCTTTAAAATGATGGTCATTCCAACTGTGATGCAACCAATTGTGATCAATTAATGATTGTCCAATTTCCACAGCTTGTTCTCGGGAACAATGGAAATAATCACACAACCAATTGACTAATTCCGTTCCGACAATTGATCGCGGATAGGTTCTCAATTTATAACGATTGGTTTTAATTAAGCCTGATTGGTTGCGGATTGCGGTGACAATGGTTTCTAAGTCTGGAAGCCTGTCTTCTGGTAGCAATTCTAGTTTCGAGTCTTGATAAGAAATAATATAATTACCGTGATCATCAACGACAAGAATACAGACGATTCCAGCTTCTAGGTTACGTTGGGTATGCGCGATCGCGCTGTGTCTTTTCTGATAAGAATAAGACTCTCCCTTAAAAAAAAGCCAATTTTTGTAAACAAATACAGAAAGATGCTCAATTTGTGAATGATGACGACGGATTGCTTGGCTAGAGGTAACTTGATCGGTGGTAATAATAAACATAACCAGCCTTAACTAAATTCAATTAATTCCTATGCTTATTCTGATGAGGAAACGTTAACCCCCACCAAGTCGCAACTTAAAAATTGCTGAGAATCGTCTCACTGGCTTAACTCAAGTTAAGATCGCTTCAGTAGAAGTCTAATTAATAAGGAAACCAATCGTGTCACAAGCAAACAATCCTTCTCAAATTCCTCCTAGTGATGCCATTGAAAAAGATCGCTCACTACACGCCACTTCCGAAAACTGGTTTGAATATCCGATCCATGTTTATCCCCATCATACGGATTATCAGGGAGTGGTTTGGCATGGTACTTATGTCACTTGGCTAGAAGAAGCTAGAATCGAGTATCTGCGCTCATTAGGTCTCAATTATAGCGACTTAGTTGCTCTCGGTTGCGACTTGCCAGTCGTTGACTTATCCATTCGTTACCACAACCCCTTACAAATGGGAGAAGGTGCACTAATTCGCGCTCGCATGACAGAAATGTCAGGAGTTAGAATGCACTGGCATTATGAGATTAAATCTTTAGATCGAGAGACTAAGTATATTACTGCCCAAGTTACCTTAGTGGCAGTTGATCGGGAAAAAGGTAGAATTATGCGGAGTTTACCGCCAGCGGTTAAGGATTTGTTGGTTAAATTGCAAACTTAAATTAAACTTCACTGAAGATAGACTAATCTAGTTCTAGAATTTGGTAAGATTCTCCTTAATAGATAGAATTAGGAGATAAAAAATGATGAATATATTAATGCAAGCAGAAGCAGCAACAGAAGCTGGTGGCGGTTTGCCAATTTCCTTTACTGCTGTTTATATTATTGGCTTTATCGCTGCTGTAACCATTGGTTCAATTGCTTGGTATAACTCCAAGCGACCTGCTGGTTGGGAAGATCAAGACCGCCCTGATTGGGTTCCTGAGGTCAAGAAAAAAGGTGAGGAAGAATCCGATCAGAATCAATAATTCTTCAATGGTAATCGAGTTGCTTAAAAACTAGCTCAATGTAAGCGATAACTGTAAAATAACCCCCATTTATGAACGATAATGGGGGATTTTTTTGCTTAATATTTCTAAGAATACTACCTACCGCCGCCTTCTTTTCCCCCCTTTCAAAGGGGGGCTAGGGGGGATTGCTGGGGGGTACTTTTTACCCAAAGGTATGATTAACGAGAGTTATGCCTCCTGCCAGATTTGACTAACTTTTCCGGGGAGGGCTTGTGCTATTTCTTGAATCCGATCTTGAGATAACTCATCTTTAGTCGCAGAAAAAACCGCTTTCACCGCTAGTTCAGGCTCAATCCCCCGTTGCAGTCCGCCTTCTTGACGAATCCGAAATAAAAAGGTTTCATCATTGACATTTAAAACAGGACGAATGCGACTGAGAAAGCTAACAATGGGATTGGTATCTTTCCAGAGTTGAGAAATATCATCTTGTAAAGATTGATCCTCGCTGGTGACCGCTTTTTCTCCTTTTAATTCGTCAGAAACGCGATCGGAGGCTTCTGTGCTCATTAAGTCTCGCATAGCACGGAATACGACTTCAGAAACATCTCTGGCATCATAGATATCGTCTACTCCAGCTTTAACTTTAACTTTTTCGAGAAAAGGCTCATTTTTAG
>CAZTXK010000070.1:7355-10840 GCA_964617275.1 uncultured Dactylococcopsis sp.
TGCCAAACAAATGCTAGGAGAAGAAAGAAGACGGGGATAAGCGGCAGAACATCGACTAAGGGGTCAAAGATAGAATAGGCTTCTGGTAACTTTGCAAATAATAATGCTACTTCCATGTTTGATCGTTCCTTACCAACGCAGTTTCTTAAAATATCGGTACTTATCTTAACATGAGTTGCTGGCGTTGATCTCGTTTTGCATTAAAGAACTCCTTTCATTACTCCCAACGATTGAGTGTTCCTACCCAATTCTCAAGGAAAGTTCTAATATTTTCCCGACGAGTTTCAAAGGTGGCAGCTAGCCAGATTAGCCCACATCCCACTAATAAACCAATGATCCATTTGGAGACGGGATACTCGAAGATTAAGATTCCTAACTGATAGGTAGCATTCAATAAAAAGGCAATTGTTCCCACATATAAAAATGCTCGTATCTTTATTGCCAGCCCAATTAGAATGAAGATTAAACTGATTCCCCCAGCAATTAATCCTGTTTCTAAATCACTTAAGAAACTAATTACGCAAATCATTCCCACACTAAAGCAACGCCAAAGATGACGGAGAGAACGATTATTACCATGGCGAAATAGGGGATCAAATTGGGTAAAATACAAAATACTACCGCTAACTGGGAAGGCATACCATAAAGGATAAGTAATGTTGTAATCCCACCCTGATTTTAGGCTTAGAATGACTAAGATCATAAGACTGATATAACTATAGCGGACTTGTTGTTTTAATAGGGTAGGAACAAGGTAAAACGCAGCAAGAAATAGGTAATTAATGGTATTTTGAGTAAGGGGATTGGTGACAATGACAATAATTGGTAAGAATAGTGCTAGATTTTGCCATGGACGTTTTAAGTATCCCCAATTGTTCCAAGGTAAAGTATATAAAAAATACGCGATCGCGCTAAAAATTGCCCCCTTCCATGACGTAAAAAGATCAACCCATAATTCTGGAAGGGGTAAATTAACCCAATAGAAATACATTCCTACACTGAGAATAAATGTTGCATAAACCCAACCCTCTCCCCAATAAAGGGAACTAGCTTTTCGTCCTTGAAATAAAGAATACTGAAGTAATAACATTCCTGTGGCTAACCCCAGAAATTTAGTTTCTGTAATCGGATCAAAACTTGCTATCACTAAGAAGAAACTACTTCCTAACCAATGACAATGAGTCACCCAGTTTAATTCCTGTTCACTAATTTTTAGATAAGATTTTATCGGTGTAGATAATAAACGATATCCATAAATAATTGTCATCCCTAATGCAGACATTAAAATAAAACTATTATTAAGGGATTGTTCATCAAATAAAGAAAATTGATAAAATAAGGTTTCGTAAGCAGAAATAGAAATTCCGACTAAAGCGAGATATAATAAAGGCTTGAACTCATCTTTACGTCGCCCTATTCCCAGTAAAAGGAGGGCTAAAGTAAGGGTTAATAAACCTGTCCAACGAGTAAAGGTTCCCCAACGTAATGCAGTACCAAGACTACCATATAATAGCGGAATAATATGCCAATGGCGAGAAAGAGTGATTTGATTTCTTTTGCCCCAGTAGTCTCCAAATAATTGAATCGCAATTCCTAAAAATAGGTTAATAATTGCAAGATTGATAAAATTGGAATCTGTTAAACTTACTATTTCCGCCATGATAAGTTCTAAATTCCAACCTAAGGCATAAAGAGCTAAAATAGAAGGAGAGGAAAAGTAACGAATGCTCATTCCCCCGAATAAAATTCCCTCTGTCATTAAAATCATCGGAGAAAATAAAACGATATCCCAATAAACTGAAAAAGAATGTCGGGTGAGAATTAATAATAAAATACCTGCTAGAAAAATTCCCCAATAGTCTGTCGCTTGGGCATATAGTCTTTTCAGAAAAGATGATTGATGGTATAGTCGGTTATGAAATCCCCAAAGAAGCGCGATCGTGATTCCGCCACTAATTAACCAGCTTGTTACTTTTATATTAATTAACGCTAAAAATATTCCTGCTGAGGCTAACCCAAAACCAACGGTGACTAAACTTAAGAAAATAGAATGAATATAAACTGTATTAATTAGCATAGTTATGCTAGAAACTCCTAGACTTAAAAGAATAGGAATCGTTGTTTCTGTATTAATGGTAATAGCAATCATTAAAGGCTGAACGAAGAATAAAGCGATAGCACTGAAATTAGCAGAATTTTTCTGATTTATAGCCTGTGTTGCGACAAAAGTTAAGGCAATAGGATTGAGAAGCCAAAACAATCCGATCAATGATAAACTTGACCAAAATAAACTATAGCTCACTCCTGCTAATCCTAAGCCAAAATACCAAGCACTCTTACCAAAAATTAGAAATTTATTTTGTCTTTTACTGATAAAACTAAATCCCCATTCAATAAGCGTTACAGCAACGGCTATTACCCCTAAAAACTCGAAAGAGAGCGAAGGAAAGATGAGTTTTAAGCCACTCCAGAGAGTGATTAATCCCATAAAATGAGTTAAATATATTAAGATATTTCTATTTAGATAATTAGGAACAGCCAAGTAATTATCCCGTCGCCAAGCCATCACACTTAAACTAATCGTTGCATTGAGTAAAGTAATTGTTCGCAGTATTGGGTTAGGAAAACTAATCCCAATTAAAAGAACAATTCCCATTAGTGTAATAATTTCACCAGTAATGCCTAAATGATTTTGTTGACGTTGATATAACCAATCGCTAAAACCAATTATAAAAATTAGATAAGGGAAGAAAACTAAACTAATTATTGAATAATAGGGGTAATTAAAAGAGGTAATTAGATCAATAATATGCCTTTGTAAATCATGGGGAATTAATCCCCATACTGAAATCAAAGATAGTAAGCCTGAAAATAAAAAAGCAATCAAGTCAAACCGTCGCCAATGCTTAATCAGACGGGCTAAAAATATTGTCATTATAACCATTCCCAAGCCTAATCCTAACTGAGACAGAGGTAGCCTAGTAACCAGTAATGCTCGAAATATAATAACTCCGAAGCTATAAAAAAGTAGCCTGAGAGTAAGATCATATTTGCCATGAGAATAAATAAAAACTCCCATGATACTAATAACACTCAAATAAACAATTAACAGGGGCGAAAAATCCCATAATAAATGGATAACACTTAATTCTAAATATCCTAAAATTAAAAGCTGTGATCTTTGATAAAATTGATGAATTCTAAAAAGAATAAAAGTGAGTGCGATGGTCATTAAAAGGCTGATAGCAATTCCTAGCTCAAACTCATTGACGGCCCAAAAATTAATCGGTAATAATAGCAGGGCGATCATTCGTAAAGTTCTTGCTGTTAAGGGTAAACGCCCTTGACGGTTAGCAAAAAGACTTACTCCCCAGAAAATAAGGGTATAACCGAATAAAACACTATATTGTCCAACTGGCGAAAAGTTTTTCCATTGACTTGCGACTAATACCCCAGAAGACACGATCACCATAAAAACCCCTAAA
>CAZTXK010000071.1:0-4479 GCA_964617275.1 uncultured Dactylococcopsis sp.
TTTTGCACATAAGAATCAAACAACCGATCTAAATTATAGGGAATTAGGGCGACTAAAAAGACAAAAAGAAGGGGCCGCCAATCGTAATCTAATCCCATCATTACCTGTGCAAAGGCAGTTAGAGACGCAAGGGCGAGGGCTACCCAAACACTGGGATAGATTAGTAATTCTAAAGCGCGATCGCGCAACCAGTTAACTTTATCGAGAATCATTTTATTGGTTTGTATTTCCTGAACAACTAAGGCTTCCACTTACAAGGCTCAAAGTTGTATGATTTAGCCAAGCTAGAAACAATCAAGTATGAAAACCGATGACATTTTCTATCAAATATTTCAAACCGCCCCAGAACTGGCTTTTGAGCTAATAGGAGAAACTCCCCCCTGCAACTATGAATTTCGCGCTCAGGAAGTGAAAGCCTTTGGATTCCGCACTGATGGCTTAATGTTTCCCCGTGCTGACAATCCCAATGCTCCCATTATCCTTCTCGAAGCCCAGATGCAACCTGATCAGGAATTATATTATCGCATTCTTAATGAACTAACCACTTATCTGCGCCAATATCAACCCCCAAACCCTTGGCGAGTGATTGTTCTGTATCCTCAACGTTCCATAGAACGAGTTGTTCCCCAATTAGAATCAATCCTAGCATTTTGCAACTTGTATCGCTTCTACTTAAATGAACTACCCTCAGGGGCTTCCTTGGGTCAAGATATTCTTAGGTTAATTGTGACTCGTGAAACGGAAGCAGAATTTAAAGCAAGAGAAGTGTTACAGCGAGTGCAACAGGAGTTATCAGACCCCCTAGAGCAAAATAATTTTATAGAATTATTGTTAGAGACGGTCACTCGAATTTTCCCCGAACAGAGTAAAGAGGAGATTAGAAAAATGTTAGAGTTAGTACCTGTTCATCAAACGCGGTTTTATCGAGAGGTAAAACAAGAAGGTTGGGATGAAGGTCGGGATGAAGGTCGGGATGAAGGTCGGGAACAAGAAGCGCGATCGCTGGTTATACGCCTATTACAACGCCGTTTAGGAGAACTTCCTAATTCAGCGCAAACCCAAATTGAACAATTAAACTTAACTCAAACTGAGGCGTTAGCAGAAGACTTACTTGATTTTACGAGCTTAAATGACCTTCTCACTTGGCTACAACAGCAGCCGCAAAACTAATTCCCCCTTCAATACTGAGCTTAGACGAAAATGCTTCATCGAGTGAGGTGGATAAATTCTAATAAAGGTTGACTGTTTATGATCTCCCCCTCACCCGTTTTAACTACATTCCCGGAAGTTGTAACCCGTTAGTTAAAGCCTCCATTTTCTCGCGCATAGTTGCTGTCGATTGATTATAGGCATCTTTAACGGCTTCAGTAACCGTTTCAGAAAGCTCCGTAGCATCTTTTTGGGCGGCTTCAGGAGAAATTTCCACACTGCGAGGCTCTTGGTTGCCACTCATAATGACTTTAACCGTGCCATCGCTGCTTTGCCCCTCAATGTTCATTTGCTCCAACTCTTGCTGGAGTTCCTGCGCTCCTTGTTGAACTTGCTGTGCTTTGGCAAAGGCTTCTTTCAGTTCTTTCATTTTACCTAAGCCAAATCCAAACCCTTTTCCTTCTTGTTCTTTTCCTTCTGCCATAATTAATAATTCCTTATCTTGATGACTTAATTTTAAAATTAAAACTCACCCAATAGTTTAACTTCCGGGTGCAACAAAATTGACCATTCTTGTTCCACTTTTTCTTGAACGTGCTGAATGACATTATAAATGTCGTAAGCCGTCGCTTGTCCTTGATTCAGGATAAAGTTGGCATGACGATGAGCCACTTGAGCATCTCCCACTTGAAAGCCTTTTAGCCCAGTTTGTTCGATTAACCAAGCCGCTGCTTTTTCTTGGGGATTACGGAAAACACTACCACAACTGGGCTTATCATAGGGTTGGGTTGTTCGCCGCTTATTGAGATTAGAACGAGTTTGCTCTAAAGTTTTCTCTCGGGAATAGCCGGGATGGAGTTGAAAAGTGGCTCCCATCACCCAGCGAGGATGAGATTGTAAGTCTGAAGTACGATAGCGAAAGTTTAAAGCGTCTGGGGAAACTTCTTCTAAAGTGCCGTTAGCTGTCGCAAGAATTACCTTAACTAAAACATTCTCCATAGAAGCCCCATGTGCACCTGCATTCATAACTACCGAGCCGCCAACGGTTCCGGGGATTCCCACTGCCCACTCTAAGCCACTCCAACCGCGTTTAGCGGCTTTCCAAGCGACTGTAACTAGGGGAGTGCCAGCCGAGGCGGTAATTTGAGCCGTTTCTTCATGGATTTCTAAATTACGAAACTGACGCGCACTAATGACTAACCCCGATAAGCCGCGATCGCTGATCAGTAGGTTAGAGCCGCCGCCTAAAAAGGTAACAGGTAACTGTTCCTGTTTTGCCCACTGTAAGCTATCTTGTAACTGCTCACTATTTTTAGGTTCAACATACCATTGCGCCCTCCCACCGACTCTTAAAGACGTATGAGAGGCTAAGGAAACCTCCGATTGGAGAAGACAGTCTGTTTCAGGAAGGTAAAGAGTCATGCTACTTTCGTTGCTGTTAATTGAGCCATGGTTTGAGGAATCATTTGATTGAGATTCCCGGCGCCGAGGAAAATTGCCATATCACCACTGGATAATAACCCCTCTAGACATTGAGGGATTGTGGTTACATCTTGATGATAAATGACCTCAGGGTGATTTTTTGCGATCATGGTAGCGAGAGTTTCTCCGTTGATGCCATTGGGAGATTCGCCAGCACTATAGATATCGGTAACTACCACCACATCTGCTTGTTCAAAAGCGGTGGCAAATTCTTCTAAAAACGCCTCAGTGCGGCTATAGCGATGAGGTTGAAAGATGGCAACCAGACGCAGAGAACTTTGGTTTTCAACGCGCAATTTTGCCCCTTTTAGCGTTGAACGAAGCTCACTGGGATGATGAGCATAATCATCGACAAAAAGAATGCCATTTTCTTCTCCATAGATTTCAAATCGTCGTTTAGCTCCCGTAAACTGCGCGATCGCGCTAGCAATGGTTTCAAAGTCCAATCCTAAATGACGTGCCACAGCAATAACGGCAAGAGCATTACTTAAATTATGCGAGCCTAACAGCTTAAGAGTGATCTCACCGAGATTCTTGCCTCGCTCCCAAACTGTGGCGCGTGTGCCGTTACCATGATAATTAACATCCGTTACCGTATAATCAGCATTACGGCTAGGATTAAGACTATAAGTAATTTCTGGAGTTAAGGTAGCCCTAACCGTTTCACAATCAAGACAGCCCACTAACATTCCCGTTTTCTCGGCAAAGGTTTGAAAAATCTCAATCACTGCTTCTAAACTCTTGTAGTGGTCCGGGTGATCTAATTCAATATTGGTGACAATACCAATTGCTGGATTTAATTTTACTAGCGTCCCATCTGACTCATCTGCCTCAGCCACTAAACAGGAACTCTCACCAGCACGAGCATTTCCATCCCAGGCTTCTACCTCGCCTCCTACCACCACTGTAGGGTCAACTCCAGCTTTTAACAAGACATAACCCAATAAGCTACTTGTCGTGGTTTTACCATGAGTTCCTGCCACAGCAATACTTTCGTATTCCGCCACTAGCCCTGCTAAAACATCAGAGCGATGAAAAATCGGACATCCCTTTGCCACGGCGGCTTGATATTCTTCATTATCAGAGCGAATGGCTGTTGAGCAAATCACTTGTGGCAAGTAATTTATTTTATTATGGGATGATAGGAGGGTTTCTATATTTTTAGCCTCTTGAGAACAAAAAATATGAACTCCCAAACCTTCTAAGCGTTCGGTGATCTGGCTAGAGCGCACATCCGAACCCGTAACGGGAATTTGCTGTTTCGCCAAAATATAAGCGAGCGCTGACATCCCAATACCACCAATACCAATAAAATGAAAAGGTTTACCTTTAAAGTCAATTTTAGAGCAACTCATTAAACTTCCTCAGACACCACACCCAAAAGGGGATTGGGTTGAATTACAATTAATCTATCTGCTACTGACTGATATAGCCATCTCTTGTTTTAGTTGAGGTTACCCCAACGATAACAATAACCTATCAACGATCAGGCAAGCGCAATCTTACCAAAGCAATTTTCGCCTTTGCCCTTAGCAAGGATGCTATTTCAATCAGCTTTCCCGTTAGACTCAAGATATAAACAAAAATGAAGAACCTTGTCAAGTTTAAATGGAAACAAAAGCAGAAAGAGTAACCATCTTTGTCGCTACTCATACCCAAGGTCAAAGAGATATACTTGAAAATTTTTTCCTGAGCTTCCTTCTGCATTTTTCCAATCCCATAAAAAAACGATCGCGCTGTAGAAAACGCAATCGCGCAATAGCGATCCTTAGCGATTGTTTGAAGCCTAGCACCTATAAGCAGAAAATTTACTTATTCACCATATTGAATTGATGCTCGTTATTAAGA
>CAZTXK010000071.1:4579-10763 GCA_964617275.1 uncultured Dactylococcopsis sp.
GAATGTAAAGTTCAAAACACTGCTGGGACTACTGAAGATAAATTATTTAAGGCAGTAGAAGAAGCTAATCGAGATAAACAACATAAAATACCTTCAATTATTGTTGTGGCTGGTTTTGGGTGGAGTGAACCTGATATGCGACACGCACTTCTCAATGGTTCAGTTCGCATTGAGTTCCTTGAAGATTGGCTTAAAGTGTATATGCAATATGAAAAGAGTAATTCTCACTCTATAGTGTAAGTGGAAATGTTTTTTGTTGATCTTTATTTTTTCTATAACGACTACAGTTGAAAGATTTAAATTCTTGAGAAGTAGCCCATACTAACAATTGTCTCAAATCCCTGTTGTTGAGGGATTGAATTTATGGTTATTTCTTCTGCCTAAAAAAAGGTGGGCAAAAGCCCACCCTACTCAATTAATGGTTACGCACTAAAGTAACGCGCTTTCGGATGATAAGAAACGATCGCTGTGGTTGACTGTTCCGGATAGATTTGCTCACTCTCATCCATGTAGAGATTAATTTGTTTTGTCTCTAACAGATCGAGAAGTTTGTATTGATCGTTAATATTCGGACAAGCGGGATAACCAAAGCTATAGCGAGAACCGCGATAACGTTGCGCCAAGACATCACGGATATTATCGGGATCTTCATCGCCGAAGCCTAACTCCTGACGAATACGAGCATGAATCCACTCTGCTAGAGCTTCAGCCGCTTGTACGCCAAACCCGTGGAAATAGAGATAATCCGTGTATTTATCCTGAGCAAACAGTTCCTTGGCAAACTCAGTAGCAATTTCGCCCACAGTTACCGCCTGCATCGGGAACACATCAATGAGTCCCGACTCTTTCGGGGCATAGAAGTCAGCAATACACATCCGCTGTCCCGAGCGTTGACGGGGGAACTCAAAGCTGGCAATTGGCTCAGTTCCTTCGGGAATTGTTCCCTTCTCTTCCATTAATTTCGGGTCAAACAGATGTAAGGTATTCCCCTCGGCATAACAAGGATAATAACCATAAATCACTTGCGGATGCAGTAAATTTTCCTCTTTGGCGCGTTGTTTCCACTCAGCGAGGATTGGTTCAACGGTTTCTTGTAAGAATTGGTCATACTCTTCCCGAGATTGACTTTTCTTCTTGCGGAATTGCCATTGCCCAGCAAATAGCGCCTGCTTGTCAAGATACCAAAGCATCTCATCATAGGAAATGTCATCGGAGTTTAACAACTTATACCCCCAGAATGGCGGTGTCGGACGCTCAATATCTGCCTCAATTGCCTCAGAACGACGAGTATCAACAACTTTTTCTTCTTCTTTTTGTTGCTCGGCGTTGCTATCGTCTTCTCCTTTGCCATTACTTTCGGCTTTTTCCGATTTAGCTTTGGCTTTAATGCCTTTTCCTTCTTCTTCTTCTTCGGCAAACTCCCCTAAGAAGCCTTGTAAGTCATCCCATTGACCTGCTTCTTTCGCCGGCATGAGTTTATCCATAAAGGTGAGGTCAGAGAAAGCATCTTTCCCGTAAACCACCTTCCCGTTATAGGCTTCTTGGCAATCGCCATAGACAAATTTCGGGGTTAACGCCGCCCCACCGAGAATCACTGGCACGGTAATGCCCTCTTCATTGAAGGTTTCTAAATTATCCTTCATAAAGGCTGTGGATTTTACTAACAGCCCACTCATAGCAATACAGTCAGCGTTGTGTTCTCTGTAAGCAGAAATAATATTATCCACTGTCTGTTTAATGCCAATGTTGATGACGCGATAGCCATTATTGGAGAGGATAATATCCACTAAGTTCTTACCAATGTCATGCACGTCTCCTTTGACGGTTGCAATGACCATGGTTCCTTTGGCATTATCTCCCGCTTCATCTTTTTCCATGTGCGGTTCAAGATGCGCCACTGCAGCTTTCATGGTTTCTGCTGACTGTAGCACAAAGGGAAGTTGCATTTCCCCAGCACCAAAGCGTTCTCCAACCACTTTCATCCCATCAAGGAGGAACTTGTTAATAATATCCAGTGGCGGATAAGTATTCATGGCTTCATCGAGAACATCATTTAAGCCAATGCGTTCCCCATCAATGATGTGTTGTTTTAATTTGTCTTCGATGGCAAGGTCTTCCATGCTTGACCCGGCAACTTCGGCTTTTTGACCGGCAAAGACTTCTGTTAGCTTCGTTAGCGGGTCATAAGTGCAGATGCCATCTTCATTAAACTGACGGCGGTCATAAATTAGGTCGCGACAAACCTCTTGGTGTTCTTTCTCGATTTTGGCAAGGGGAACAATTTTACTGGCACTGACAATGGCAGCATCCATTCCCGCTTCTACCGCATCATGGAGAAACACCGAGTTGAGAGCTACCCTTGCGGCTGAATTTAAGCCAAAGGAAAGGTTAGAAACACCCAGCATCACATGACATTCAGGTAAGTTTTCCCGAATCATCTTAATGGACTCCATGGTTTCTTTCCCGTTTACCCGGTCTTCTTCAATCCCTGTGGAAATGGGAAGGGCTAGGGAGTCAAAGAAAATTTCCGAAGGGGGAATACCGTATTCAACGGCTTGACGGTAAGCACGTTGGGCAATTTCAAATTTCTTCTGGGCGGTTCGCGCCATTCCATCTTCATCAATGGTTCCGATGACAACGCCAGCGCCATATTTTTTGGCTAGTTCTAAGACTTTGAAAAAGCGTTCTTCCCCGTCTTCGTAGTTTGTGGAGTTAATGAGGCATTTACCGCCGGCCGTTTTTAGCCCCACTTCCATTTTTGTCCATTCGGTGGAGTCCACCATCAGGGGTAAGGTGACATTATTCACCAGACGTGAAACGACTTCGTACATATCCCGTTCACCGTCACGTCCTACGTAGTCCACGTTGACATCGAGGACGTGCGCTCCTTCTTTCACCTGTGATTTGGCGATAGATACTAAGCCGTCCCAGTCTTCTTCGTTAAGAAGGGTACGGGTTTTTTTCGACCCACTGGCATTGAGACGTTCTCCAATAATGAGAAAGGAGTTGTCTTGAATATAGTTCTGGGTGTTGTAAATCGAAGCAGCTGCAGGTTCTTTTTTGGGATGACGTTCGGCTGGTTTTAACTCTTTAGCAATATCGGCAAGTTGCTCAATATGGTCGGGTCGTGTTCCACAACAGCCCCCGATAATTTGTACGCCGAGGTCTTCTACGAAGTGCATTAAAGCCATTCGTAGTTCCATAGGAGTGAGCTTATAATGAGCTTGTCCGCCAACGTTTTCAGGAAGTCCCGCGTTGGGAATACAGGAAATGGGAAAGGGAGAGTGTTCCGACAGATATTTAATATGCTCTTTCATCTTGTCGGGGCCTGTGGCGCAATTAAGCCCTAAAATATCAATGTTATAGGGTTCAAGGATGGTTAGAGCCGCGTCAATTTCGGTTCCTACCAGCATCGTTCCCATGACTTCCATTGTGATGGAAACCATAATGGGAATGCGATCGCCTTTTTCTTCAAAAAGTTCTTCTACCGCGTTCAGGGCGCATTTAACTTGGAGAACATCTTGACAGGTTTCGATAATGAATAAGTCCGCACCGCCGTCATAAAGTCCTGCGGCTTGTTCTCGAAAGGACTCTTTCATGGTGTCGAAGTCGATGTGAGCAAGGGTGGGGAGTTTGGTGGTGGGCCCCATCGCACCGGCGACAAAGCGGGGCTTTTCGGGAGTGGAATATTCTTTTGCTACCCGTTTGGCAAGTTCCGCCGCCATTTTGCTCAATTCGTAGGCCTGTTCGGGAATATCATATTCAGCCAATACCACAGAACTAGAACCGAAACTATCGGTTTCAATGACATCGGAACCAGCTTCTAAAAATTCCCGATGGACTTGTTCAATGGCTTCTGGTTTGGATTTAACGAGGTATTCGTTACAACCTTCGAGGGTGGCGCTGCCAAAGTCCTCTAAGGTTAATTCTTGTCTCTGCAAAGACGTTCCCATCCCGCCGTCAAAGACGAGGACTGGACGCTCTGGAGAATGAAGACGCTCTAAAAATGCGCTTTGTACTTTTGGTTGAGTGATTGTCATAAGTCTCTATTTTTCTCTATCAACGACTGGCAAGTTTCTTGATTAGAAACAGTTGCTGTTATTTATTACACATTATAAAGAATATTATCTCATGTTCTGGGAAAATCCAAAAATCCTGAACGGCAGTAGTGGGTGAAAGTCCGATGATAAGGGAAATTTGCTGGCAATTACTAGCAAGATTGATCTCGTAGATTGATTTATTGTACAATTCATTTAATAGACGCTGACCTCCCTATCACGCATTTCATTATCCAATATTTATCATGAGGCGATAATCGAAACTATACTATCTCGCCAAAACTAAATAGTAAACATTAAGTTTACCTAGAATTAAATAATAATATAAGTTTGAGAGTCATCCCACTTATTCTAAAGTTTGAGCCATCTCTGACCCTAAGATTCGACACGAGTAAGGGCAATTTGAGTTTCCCCTCTTTCCCTTTAGTCAGGGGAAAGAATAGAAGATGGAAGGAGAGTTTCCTTCCGATCTAATTTTAAAACTAAGCCGCTTTCAGGTCTTCTTGGTTTTTATCGAGGAACTTTGCGATTCCAGATTTTTCAATTAAACCGAAGACAACGCCATTTTCTCCAATGACGGCAACTTCATTCTCTTTATTTTGCTCAAACATCATTACGACTTCCAACAAAGACTGTTTAGGTTTTACGGAATTTACTGCTTGAGGGGTTGTTAATTCGCGAACGGTTTTTTCTGTCCATTCAGAAGTGGGGATAATTTTCAAGTCATCCACTTTTAACTCACCAATTAGTTTTCCTTCTTCATCAGTGACTAAAAACTTACTCCATTCTCCTTTACCAATGACATATTCATTGACAAATTCTCTTAGATTTAAATCAGCGTTAATGACGGGACTATTTTCACTAACAGCCTCTTCTGCAGTAAAACGACTGAGTTTATCTTGAAGGGTTGCAGATTGGGCTGATCGTCCAGCGTTTTGTAGTAAGAAAAAGCCGATAAATGCAGTCCAGATGCTACCGAATTCTGTAATTCCAAATGCAGAAAAGAATCCTAAAACAATCGCAATCCAGCCAATAAATTGACCGACAATGCTAGCAATAAAAATGCCTCGATATTGGTTCCCGGTAATCTTCCAAACTAGAGCTTTCAGAACATTACCGCCATCAAGGGGTAAGCCGGGAATCATATTAAATAGGGCAAGAATTAAATTAACAGTTGCTAGTAAGCCAATAATTGCCGATAGAGGCGGTGAAAGAGGAACTGAGACATTAATGGCTGTAAATAATCCAAATAGCAGTACACTGACAATGGGGCCGGCTACTGCGACTAAAAAGGCTTCTCCTGGGGTTTTAGAATCTTTTTCTAAACTTGCCAAGCCCCCAAAAATAAAGAGGGTAATGGAGTTAACGTTAATGCCTTGTTTGATGGCAACCACACTATGCCCTAATTCATGAGCTAACACTGAAGAAAATAATAGTAAAGCAGCAACTAATCCTAATAGCCAAGGCGTTGCGCCAACGAGTTGCGGAAAGTTTTGCAACTGACTACCATAGACCCAAGTAACTAAAACTAATACTAAGAACCAAGAAGGGTTAATATAAAACGGAATTCCAAATAAGTTGCCAACACGGATATTGTTATTCATTGTTAATGCCTTGCTTTCTCACGCAATTAATTATATCGTAACAAAATGTTAAGACAATGCTGCTGGATCATTGCCGTAAAAGCCGTATGATCTAAGTTCGGTTACACGCTAAAATTTGAATTTCTATCAAAAGAGAGAGTGAATATTAACCTAAGTTGCAATGTCTAACATCAATCTATTTCTTATCTTACCAAAAATCGATCATGGAAAATACTGCTGAATTTATTTGTGCCTTTTGTGGTGAAAGCAATCCTACCTTTATTGACGTTAGCGCTGGTTTCCAACAATGCTATGTGGAAGACTGTCAGATTTGCTGTAATCCTAATGTTTTATATATTACCGTTGATGAAGAGACCCTAGAGGTTGAGATTAATAGCGATTGCGAAAGTTAATAAAGTTATTGGTTATTGGTCATTGGTCATTAGTCATTAGTCATTAGTCATTGGTCATTGGTTTACAAACAATAAAGGTGTTACTGAGCGAGGTCGTTGGACGAAGGACAAAGGACAAACAACAAAGGAC
>CAZTXK010000072.1:0-4928 GCA_964617275.1 uncultured Dactylococcopsis sp.
ACGGGGATTAAAAGTTTCTACACCCTTGAGTTGTTCATATAATTCTCTTTCTGCTTCACTGGGTTCACTAGGAACCACAATTTGCATCTCCACTAACTGATCCCCCCGTTCTCCCTCCACAGGGTAGCCTTTTCCAGCTAACCGTAAGCGTTGACCCGACTTGACCCCTTTTGGGACTGACATCTGAACTAACCCATCAAGAGTCGGAACTTTAATGGCGCTTCCTAACACCCCCTCACTAGGGGTAATAGGGACTTTGCAAAAGACATCTTTTCCCTGTAGCTTAAAAAAGCAATGATCCGCAATGGTAATAGTGAGATATAAATCACCACCGCCAAGACCTTGTCCTCGTAAACGCATCTGCTGACCATCGATCATCCCGGAAGGCATATCAATTTCCAAAGATCGCCCATCTTCTAAACGGATTCGTTCTTTTCCGCCGCGATAGGCTTTCTCTAAGGGCAATTTTAGCCGCGCTTCTACATCCCGAGGGCGTTCTTGTTCTGTCTCGTCTTGTTCTCTTCCTTCTACCTTATAGGCAGTTTTGCGGGTTCCGGGGCGATAGGCATTGCGATCATCGGTGGCAACCCGACGAGAGGCTTGATTGGTCTTATTGCCTTCTCTACCCTTTTTAGCAAACGTTTGCTCAACAAAACGATTGAAATTGGAGCCGTCTTGCCGATTATAACTGACAGTATTACTACTAGGGGCTTTTCCTTTGGAAACTTTCGTGTTGCGACGGTTTTTCTTATTTTTCTTTTTGGTTTGGTTTATTTGATCGTATTTTTCTCGCTGCTTTGGATCACAGAGAACATCATAGGCTTCCACTAAATTTTTAAAGGTTTCTTCGGCTTGTTTATCCCCAGGATTGAGATCAGGATGGTATTTTCGAGCCATACGACGGTAGGCTCGCTTAATTTCTTCCACTGTCGCATCAGGGGGAACATCTAACAGTTCGTAGTAATTGGGTACATTATTCATCTTAGAAACCACCTGATTGCTCAGTTCAGTTTAGCAACACTTGGTTTAGAACCAATCATCGTCTTCTTCATCCCAATCATTTTCATATTCATAGGGACGGCGACGGGAAGAACGACGGGAGGAACGACGTTCATAATATTCATCATCCTCATATTCGGGTTCGTAGCGAGGACGACTACGGGGACGCGAGGAGGGTCGCGGTTCACGAGGTTCATCACGGGGTTGACTGCGATAAGGAGGAATGCGGTCGTCTTCATCCCCTAAGAAGGTGCGCTTGATTGATCCGAAAAAGTCGTCTTCTTCATCTTCATATTGTAAACGAACTTCTCTATTTAACTCGTAGAGGGCATCTTGGAGGTCGGCTTGAGCGCGATCAATGCCTCGCTCATCATCTCGGGCTAAACTTTCTCGTAATTCCTCAATGAGGGACTCAATGCGTCGTCGATAATAGCTGGCAAATTGGGTGCCAAAGTCAAGGGCGACTTCTTTTAAGCGACGTTGGGAACTATCGGCGAGGGCTTCAGCACGATTACGTTTTTCAATGCGTTCTTTCCGTTCTTGATCCTCGCGGCTGTTGGCTTCTGCGTCTTGGATCATGCGATTAACTTCGCTTTCCGATAGCGTGGAAGCTCCTTGAATCGTAACACTTTGTTCTCGTCCCGTGGTTTTATCCAGGGCGGTAACATTTAAGATGCCATTAGCATCCAAATCGAGAGAAACCATAATTTGAGGCACGCCTCGGGGGGCCGGGGGAATCCCTGTAAGTTTAAATCGCCCCAAGGATTTATTTTCCGATGCCATTTCCCGTTCCCCTTGTAAGACGTGAACTTCCACCATAGTTTGATTATTTTCACTGGTGGAGAAGAGATCAGAACGACGAACAGGAATGGTGGTATTGCGCGGAATTAGTTTTTTCATTACGCCGCCAATGGTTTCAATGCCAAAGGAAAGGGGAGTGACATCGAGGAGTAAAACGTCTTTGACTTCTCCTGCTAGAATACCAGCCTGAATGGCTGCCCCAACGGCGACGACTTCATCGGGGTTCACATTTTGATTGGGTTCTAAGCCGATTAAATCTCGCACCATATCCTGTACCATGGGGATGCGAGTTGATCCACCCACTAATACCACTTCGTCAATGTCATCGGGTCGCAGTTCGGCATCTTTAAATGCTCGTTTCAAAGGACGGCGCAGCCGTTGCATAATATCGGCAGAAAGCCCTTCAAACTGCGATCGCGTTAATTGAGTTTCAATATGCTTGGGCCCGCTTTCACTGGCGGTAATAAAGGGAAGATTAATTTCCGTCGTCCCTACCCCAGAGAGTTCAATTTTTGCCTTTTCTGCGGCTTCAGAGAGGCGTTGCAGGGCTTGTCGATCGCGCCTGAGGTCAATTCCTTCTTTCTCTAAAAACTCATCCGCTAGCCAATTGACAATTTTTTCATCAAAATCATTCCCCCCTAACTGAGTATCGCCACTGGTGGATTTAACTTCAAATACCCCATCCCCAACTTCTAAAAGGGAAACGTCAAAAGTGCCGCCTCCTAAGTCAAAGACTAACACTAAACTATTATCTTCTTGATCTAAGCCGTAAGCTAAGGCAGCTGCTGTGGGTTCATTCAGAATGCGTAAAACATCTAAGCCAGCAATTCGCCCAGCATCTCGGGTAGCCTGCCGTTGCGAGTCGTTAAAATAAGCGGGAACGGTAATCACGGCTTCTGTAACCGGTTCCCCTAAATAACGGCTGGCATCTTGGACTAATTTTTGTAGAATTCGCGCCGAAATTTCTTCCGGGGAAAACTCTTTTTTAAGACGGGGACACCGTAATTTAATATTCCCCTCATCGTTGCGACGAATGGTATAGGGAACCCGCTTACTGGCTTCGCTTAATTCGGAATATTTACGCCCAATAAAGCGTTTAACACCAAAGTAGGTATTTTGGGGGTTGAGAACAGATTGCCGTCTTGCCATTTGCCCCACCAACAGTTCCCCATCTTTGTTAAAACTGACCACAGAGGGGGTTGTCCGTGTTCCTTCCGCGTTAGCAATTACTAAGGGTTTGCCCCCTTCGGTAATTGAAACCACTGAGTTGGTAGTTCCTAAGTCGATTCCGACAACTCTCCCCATGAGACTCCTTAAATATGCTGCAATCTAAGTTAACTTCAGTTTGGCTTACTATTGTATCGAATTGTTGCCGTTCCCCTACAGAGGAGGAGGGGATTTTTTCAAGATTAACTTGTATTTTTGGGCTTTTAACGGTCAATTTGAGCGAAGATTTCATCTAAAATCGGTTGTGCGCCCTTATCTCGAACTTTTTGGGCTAATTCCTTACCGATATTGTCATAATTAGCGCGATCGCTGCTAACCGTATCTTTTAGCAAATGCTTACCATCGAGACTTGCCACCATTCCCTTTAAGGTTAATTGATTGCCTTCTATCCAACTATTAACACCAATGGGAACTTGACAGCCTCCTTCTAATTCTCTTAAAAATGATCGTTCAGCGAGAGTTCGATCGCGCGTTTCCTCATCTTCAATGGCTTTTAATAAGTCTAAAATTCGTTGATCGCCCTCTCGACATTCAATCCCTAATGCCCCTTGTCCGACAGCGTGAAGGGAAATATCCCCTGGGATACATTGGGAAACGCGATGAGCCATTCCTAACCGTTCTAACCCTGCTACCGCTAGCACTAAAGCATCATAATCCCCCGCATCCAGTTTTTTCAAACGAGTATTGAGATTGCCACGTACATCTTTAAACTCTAGGTAAGGAAAATGATACCGCAGTTGGGCTAACCGACGGAGAGAGGAGGTTCCCACAATTGCCCCTTCTGGCAGCGTCTCAATGGTATAGCCTTGATTTTTCTCATTTAATACCAAAGCATCAGCCGGATTTTCCCGACTGGTGACACAACCTAACATTAAATTTTCTGGCAGTTGCGTCGGTAAATCTTTGAGGGAGTGAACTGCTAAATCTACATCCTCATTGAGTAATCCTAACTCTAATTCTTTCGTAAAGAGTCCTTTATCGCCAATTTTAGAGAGGGCGACATCAAGAATTTTATCCCCTTGGGTACTCATTGCTTCAATATCAAACTGATGATCGGGAAAATGCTTTTGTAGTTCATCCCGCACCCAATGGGTTTGCACCATTGCTAAGTTGCTTTTTCTTGTGCCAATGCGAACAATTTTACTGCCAGAAGAGGTCGTTGCTGTCATCTTACATTTAAGTTAATTTCGCCCATTCTACATTCTTACATAGTTCGACAAATAAGGGATCAATAATCTCATGCTGGCGTTTAAGATCAAATTAGACTCAATGATCTTTTTTACTGTTAAGTCTTATGAGCCGTTCCATTGCACCAATCCATGTAAAATGGGAAAAACTCCCCCCAGACTATCCTCTTCCTGATGATCCCGTGGATAACATCACCCAACCCGCTTTAGCAGAAGCTCTTACCAATAGTCTCGGGGCTAATGGCTATCTAACAGGGACTGCCTTTACTTGCACCAATTATGGCATCTGTGCTGTGGTCAATGACAGAATTGTTGTTAAAGCTCCCGATTGGGCGTATGTGGCGCAAACATGGGTTTCTCGTCAAGCTATCGAAAGAAGCTATACCCCAAAACTAGAGGGAGAAGTCCCAAAAATTGTCATGGAATTTCTCTCTGATACTCCAGGGGGAGAATACTCGATTAAACCCACTTATCCCCCTGGAAAATGGTTTTTCTACGAACAAATTTTGGAAGTTCCCAATTATGCGATTTTTGAGCCAGAAACGGGACGCTTAGAAGTTTATGATTTAAACACCTCTGGAATGTATGATCTACGTTCAGCAGATGAAAATGGACGTTACTGGATTCCTGAGTTAAATCTCTATTTGGGAGTGTGGGAAGGTTCACGACTGAATCGCACTGGTTATTGGCTGCGTTGGTGGAATGAGCAGCAAG
>CAZTXK010000072.1:5028-10675 GCA_964617275.1 uncultured Dactylococcopsis sp.
AGCCCAACGGGAACGTGAAGCAGCCCAACGGGAACGTGAGCGGGCGGAACAATTAGCCGAACAATTACGCTCCATGGGAATTGAACCAAGTGATCACCTCTAATGGGACTTCTAGCAAAACTAGGTGTAATACCATTTTCACCTTTCTAAATCCCCCCAACCCCCTTTGAAAGGGGGCTTATCGGTGTGTAGCACTAACTGATCACGCATGGTATGATATGTCAAGAAGAACGCCCAAGCTGTGGTATCACCAAGGAACGTTATTACTCCATCCGCCACCAAGGGGAAAAGCATGGCTTGATTTTGCTACGTGGGACGATCGCGTGGAGAAATTTCGCATTCCAGCCATTCATTATCGCGCCTTAGTGGAAGCCCTGCAACAAGAGGAAATTCCCTTTATTGATGAAGCGAAAGCCTTTTACGGGCTTGATTTAAACCCTCGCTTTGAAATGACTCCCTATCCTCATCAAGCTGAGGCACTGCAGCAATGGAAGGAAGCCCGAAGACAGGGCGTTGTGGTATTACCAACCGCCGCAGGAAAAACCTATTTAGCGCAGTTAGCGATGGAAGCTACCCCACGGACAACTTTGATTGTTGTTCCGACGTTGGATTTAATGCACCAGTGGTATGCTCAGTTAGAGGCGGCGTTTCCTGATATTGAGTTGGGGTTATTGGGGGGTGGTTCTCATGATCGCAGCAGCATTTTAGTGGCGACTTACAATAGTGCGGCGATTCATGCGGAAGCCTTGGGGGATCAGTATGCGTTACTTATTTTTGATGAATGTCATCATTTACCCACTGATTTTTTTCGAGTCATTGCAGAAAGCGCGATCGCGCCCTATCGTTTAGGACTCACAGCCACTCCTGAACGTTCCGATGGCAATGAACGGGAGTTAGAAGCCCTCATTGGTTCCATTGTATTCCGTAAAACGCCACAAAGTTTATCAGGGGATGCTCTCGCTAATTATAAAACCGTTGAAATTAAAGTCAAATTATCCCCAAAAGAGAAGGAAATTTATCAAGAAGCAATCCAAACTCGCAATCAGTTTTTGAAACAGAAACGGATTTCTTTATCTAACTTAAAAGGTTGGCAATTATTTGTTAAAGAAAGTGCGCGATCGCAAGAAGGAAGACGCGCCATGTTAGCCCATCGTGAAGCAAAAGAAATTGCGTTGGGAACAGAAAGTAAACTGCGAGTGTTAACAGAATTAATTACTAAGCATTCTCCCGAACCAATTTTGATTTTTACGAATGATAATGCCACTGTTTATCGCATTTCTCAAGACTTTTTAATTCCTGCGATTACCCATCAAACCCCAGTTAAAGAAAGACATTTTATCCTGCAAAAATTCAAAACAGGAGAGTATAAAACGCTGGTTGCGTCTCATGTTCTCAATGAAGGCGTGGATGTCCCTGATGCGAGAATTGCCGTCATTTTATCGGGAACGAGTTCAACTCGGGAATATGTCCAACGCTTAGGACGAATTTTAAGAAAAGGAAAAACGAAAGATAAGCAAGCAATTTTATATGAAGTGATTGCGGAAGAAACCAGTGAAGAACGATCCTCGGAACGTAGGCGCGGTGAAACCACTTCTAAACAAGGTCAACTAAAAATGTTTCCCCAGACGCAAAAAGCTGCCGAAGACAAAGGAGATTACAATTTATAGTATTGTTATTTGTTTATTGGGTAAGTGGTCACTGATTAGCCCATGAGTATAACATAACTTTTTAGAAATAGTATTAAAATAAAAGCAGAGCAAGATCAATTAGAAATAAATGACTCGAATTTTTTTAGCGATCGCGGCAATTTTAGCGGGAACATCGGTGGCGGCAGGGGCTTTTGCTAGCCACGCCCTGAAAGAACAATTAACCGAAAGAGCCTTAGAAATTTTTGAAACAGGAGCTAGATATCAAATGTATCATGCTTTAGCTTTGCTAGGGGTAGCATTATTATTAACTCGCGCTGAGGCTTCACAAATACCGTTGATTACTGCGGGTTTTGCCTTTATTTTGGGGATAGCAATTTTTTCGGGTAGTCTATATGCCTTGAGTTTTACTGGGATTAAATGGCTTGGCGCAATTACTCCTTTAGGCGGAGTCGCGTTTCTAATTGGCTGGGGAAGTCTTACCGTTGCGGCTTTCGGGTGGAAATAATTTTCAAGCAGCGATCGCAGTTTCCACAACGGAAATTTTCTGCTTCTTGCTTAAACCCAAATCCCCTTAGTAAAAATTGCCACCGACAATCCCGAGTTCGGAAATAGGCTTCCATTTGTTGCGGTTGGGTTAATAATTTAGGCGTTGATTCTCGTCTCTTAGAAGCAGGTAATAAACGATAGTAAAAGGGATCAAGCCATTCTAATTCTCCTAAACTATGCAGGAGAGAAAGCGTGATTAATCCATGAGGCGACATGGCTTCAACGGTGCTAGTATTTCCTTCTCTGGGAATTTGTTTTCGTAGTTGCTGCGCTTTTTGGTATTGTTGACGCAGCTTCTGAATAAAATACTGTTTGCGTTGTTTATCTTCAGGATAAAGTAAGCCTGTGGGTTCACTTACCAAAGTTAAAGCATTAGCAATTTTTCCATCTCTTCCGCCACGCCCAATTTCTTGCACATATTCCGAGAGTAATAACGGCGGTTGATAGTGAATCACCCATCGCAAATTGGATTTATTAATTCCCATCCCAAATGCAGAGGTCGCAATGACAAATTGTAGCGTTCCCGTTAACCATTGTTGTTCAATTTGGCGACGTTCGGCGGGGCTTAATCCAGCATGATAGAATGCACTGTTATATCCTTTTTCTTTTAACCAATTACTTAAGGTTTCTGTTACAGAGCGCGATCGCGCATAGATTAACCCTGCTTGTTGCTTGCGAGGCTGAATAAAGTTTAATAATTGCTTTTTCCGTTGGGCGGGAGTGCAAACTCGTTTTACCTTTAGCCGTAAATTTGGGCGATAAGGGCTTTGTTGGAAGTAAGTGGGGGCGTTAAGTCGTAAACAGGTTTTTATTGTCTCACAGGCTTCAGGATTAGCCGTTGCCGTAAACGCAGCCACTGCCATTTTCCCACCTTCAGGTTTAGTCGCTAATAAAGTTTCTCTTACGACACCCAAACGGCGATACGCAGGGCGAAATGTCTCTCCCCACTGCACGAGACAATGGGCTTCATCTAAAATCAACCCATTAATCATTAACTGGGGGGCAATTAATCGTTCCCAAATTGGCGTACTGAAAATACTTTCTGGCGATAGGTACAATAGCCGTAATTGTTGCTTCTCCAATTGGTATAGAATCTTTTTTTGTTCTCCCCGTGGCACTTCACTATGAAAGGAAGCCGCGGCTAATTGATATTTCTGTAATTCCTGAACTTGATTTTCCATCAACGCCACTAACGGCGATACCACTAAAGTTAATCCTTGTTGTAAGAGGGCTGGTAATTGAAAGCATAACGATTTTCCGCCACCAGTGGGCAAAACCACTAACGCATCTTTTCCCGCCAGTAAACAAGCAATAATTTCCCCTTGCGGTGGGCGGAATTGATCATATCCCCAAATTGCTTTCGCGCGATCGCGCACTTGCCGCCAGTCCATAACCCTTTAAACTGTGTAAAAGAGAATACAATACAAAATTATCTATGACTGAAATGAAAACTGCGATTAACCGAACGGAAATTGATAACGAACTGTCTAAGCGTCACATTAACCTTGATCCCGGAGGCTACTTCCTTATCTACCTCAATTGGGAAGAAGGCTTAATTTGCGCCAAACACTATAACAACCTCGTGGATGACGAAGGATTTGCCCTCCATCCTGAAACAGGAGAAAGGTTATCCGCTAAATGCAAAGACAATGATCAAGTTGCTAGTGAACTTTATACTGGACGCACGGCAAAAGAGCTTTGTGTGAAACTATTTGAAGAAACACAGCCCTGTCCAGTAACCCATTTTAACCATGCCGCTTATTTAGGGCGAGAATTTCTTAGAGCAGAAATTGCACTGGAACAAGGCAGTGAATACATCCAAGATTAATTGGTTAAAAGAACATAGGCAAAATAAGTTGCCATTGGGATGACCGTAGCAACAACTAACAATCCAACGACCCAAACGGTAGAAGTTTCGGTATCAGTATCTTCTGCCTTAGTGAATGTGCTTTCTACATCTAGGTCATCCTTAACTTCTGGTGGACCCGGATCAGGTTCACCAGCTAAGACTGTTGCTAAACGATCACTCGCATTTAAGAAGGCTTGGTTATACTTATTATCCTCTCGAATCGGAACGCCGATTGTATCATCAACCACACTTTTAGCAATTTCTTCTGAGAGACGGTCTTTTAAGCCTTCACCGACACGAATTGCGGCATTATTAGTAATCGTATCAAACACTAATAACACTTTGTCTGTTTGCTCTTCTGGGGTGGGATACCACTGATTAAATAACTCATCAGCAAAACTATCCACCGTTTCCCCATAGTTAAGGCGACGGATGATGACTAATTTGACATCTGTTTCTGTATTTTCAGAAATGTCTTCTAAAATCTCATTGAGCTTTCCTTCATTACTTCGGCTGATCACTTCCGCTTGATCGACGACTGCTACCGAGTTTTTCTCACTGAGATCAGGGATATCTTGAGGACTGGTTGCCGCCTGAACGGGGGTTGCCATTAAAAAGAACAGCAAGCAAGGAATCATCAGATGGAAAAGGAGTTTCTGAGCAATTTTGAGTTTTATTGCAATTTGTTGCAGAAGTTGTGACATAACTTTAAATTTTGCTTGATATGCTAGCAATTTATGTTACATCTTATAACGAAAGCAGGACGGAATTTTCTAAGTTTTACTGGGAATTAATAAACTTTTTTAACGCTTAGACCCAGAATTAAATTAATCGTACCGTCTCTGCGTAAAATGTAAGCGATTCACTCAATCACTTTATTCTTACAGAGAAGGGGAGCACATGGCTGAAACGAATAATATGGAATACATCCAACCTTATAACAATGATGTTTATGTGGGACATCTTTCGACCCCCATTTCTGATTCCGGTTTAACTCGTACCTTTATTAACAATCTTCCCGCCTATCGTGAAGGAATTTCTCCTTTGCTGCGTGGGTTGGAAATTGGCATGGCCCATGGTTATTTTCTCGTTGGCCCTTGGACATTACTTGGCCCTTTACGGGATAGCGACGGCTATGCTTATTTAGGTGGCTTAATTTCTGCAATTGCCTTAATTTTAGTAGCAACAGCAGGACTCTCGGCTTATGGTTTAGCAGCATTTCCTGCTGATAATTCCGAAGCCCAATACTTTGATCATCGCGCCCCAGAAAACTTAAAAACCCGTCAAGGCTGGAGTCAGTTTGCTGGTGGTTTCTTTGTTGGTGCAATGGGTGGCGCGTTTGTTGCCTATTTCCTCTTAGAAAATCTATCTGTAGTTGATAGTATATTACGAGGAACGATTAACTAACGAGTTTTTCAAGTTCTCAATTTTCGTTTTTTGTTGTTTATTTAAGGAAGGTTTAATATGTCTGGAGATTACGCCGCGTCTTTCTTACCGTATATTCTCATTCCCGTTGTCGGCTGGTTAATGCCTGCTGTGATCATGGGGTTACTCTTTATTCACATTGAGTCTGATGCCTAGTTGTTAGTCTCAAATGCGATCA
>CAZTXK010000073.1:0-3064 GCA_964617275.1 uncultured Dactylococcopsis sp.
AATAACAAATTAGTAATGTTTCAAAGGACACGAAGACGATTAGCTTTATGGTACGCAACCGTAACAGCAATTTTACTCTTATTATTTGCTGCCGGAATGTATGGTTATGTGCGGAGTACCTTAATTGAACGGATTGATGATACCTTAAAGCACGTAGTAGAAGTAGTAGAACGATCGCTGATTATTGAACCCGTTGCGACAGAAGATAATGGCTATCGTCTGAATATTGAAACAAACTTTCAAAATAATCCCAATACGTTAGAAGATGATCATATTGAATTGGAATGGTTTAATCCCGAAGGAGAACTATTGTGGTCAACGTTTTCTGAGTCTTTAGATCATCCTCTCAAAAAAAATCGCCTTACCGAAACGGTTCATTTAAACTCTGGATATTTACTACGCCAAGTCACCGAACCCATTACACTTGGAAAGCAAACTTTGGGCTATTTGCGGGTTAGTCATCCTTGGTTTGAGGTAACTAAACCCACTCGCCAGTTGCTAATCGATTTAATTTTGGGAATTAGTATTATGGTAGTTTTAGTGGCTGGAATTAGTTGGTGGTTATCAGGGATTGCTATTCAACCGGTTAAAGACTCTTACAATAGCTTAAAACAATTTACGGCTGATGCTTCCCACGAATTGCGAAATCCGATCGCGATGATTCAAACCAATGTCCAAATGGCTTTAAATTATCCTGATAGTAATCTTCAGCAGCAACAATTACAAGTCATTGAACGGTTAACCCAACGCTTAGGAAAATTAGTGAATGATCTCTTATTTTTAGCCCGTTCGGATAGTGGAATGTTAGAAATTAAACAGCAGTCTCTTCCTTTGGATGAGTTACTAATGGAGGTAGTGGAAGAACAAAGCGCGATCGCGCAACAAAAAGGAATTAATTTGAATTTAGAAATTCCTGAATCAGATCAAGAATTTAGCCTGAAAGGAGATCGAGATCAATTAGCGAGATTATTTACCAATTTAATTAGTAACGCGATCGAGCATTCCATGCCTCAAAATAATAGTAGCTATCGGAAAGTAACAGTTGAACTCTATTCTTCCCAACGCCCTCATCATCAATCTCTAAAAGTCCAAGTCAAAGATACCGGAAAAGGCATTCCTCCAGAAGAAATCCCCCATCTTTTTGATCGCTTTTATCGAGTTTCTCCCTATCCTAAAATGACAGAAATGAAAGGTGGAACAGGCGCAGGATTAGGACTCGCGATCGCGCAAGCCATTGTTGAGAATCACCACGGACACATCACCGTTGAAAGTATCCCAGAAAAAGGCACAACCTTTACAGTAACGTTTCCCTAATTCTCATTATTCGACTAAAATTGCTTCAATCTCTTGCGCCATTGCTGTCACTTCTTCCTCAGTATAAACTTTAGACGATGGCAGCCTAGTCGTTGGCCAAGCCGCAGAGAGTTTTCCGACTAACGTTGCAATTTCTCGGTAGTTTTCGGGATTGTCTTCCACTATCTTACCCGCTTCACGATAAAGTAAATTCCGTACTGTGGCTAATATATTTCTCCCATTTTGATATTGAAGAATTCCCGTTAACTCCTCATTCTCTAACGCCATTTCATATTGTGTCGCGGCTGTCGAAATGAGAGTAGAAATTACTTCACCCATAAACTCAGGAGAACGCCGTTCACTCTCGGGAATAAAACTTTCTACGGCGTGTAAAACATCAATCGTTTCTTCATAAGCCTTTTTCATTTCTCGATCGGAAACGCGATCAGTGGCTTTGGCTTGAAGACGATTTAGCGCTGCTTCTACTGGGCGAGATAACCGTTTTTCTTCTAACATTGGTTTTAATGCAGATAACGTTTCATCTGTCGCTTGATTAAACTGGGTTTCCGCCATATCCATTTCCCCATAAGTATAGAGTTCTAACCCCGTCTGGAGATAACTTTCCAGCAGCCGAAGATTGATCATATTACTGACATGATTATTTGCAGAATTGTCTGCTTCAGTGACTGTTTCCGAGGGGGTGGGAGTATCTGATCCTTCCGTTGCATGAAGAGGAGTGATTACCCCGTTTTGGATAATTTGCGCTACTTTGAGATCCCCCCAACCCTCTGCGAGGGGGGCAAACGGGGAATCAACTGTAACCTGAGTTTTTGAAAGGGGTATTATTCCCCAAACTCCCACTAAAATGGAAATCCCCAAAATTGCATTAATAGATTGTTTCATTTCAGTAAAAAGGTTTTAATTTGATGAGGAGAGAGTTGGACAGAAAGTTCCCGATTATCGAGTTGTTTTCCGTCTTTCCACATTTCTAATAAGTTGGTTTCGCAGTAAGCTGTGACTTTCCAGCCGAATGTCACGGTTGCCGTTTGTGTTGCTTCTGTTTGATTATACAGCCGTAGCGCCATGATTCCTTTTTCCTCATGGGGTTTTAAGGCAGATAAAATGACATTAGGATTATCGATCGCGCACAGAGAGCTATAACGCTCTAGGCTTCCTGTAGAATTAACATAGGGTAAATAAGGCATTTCCTTTACCCACGCAGGATGAGCAAACTCACGGGCTTTCTGAATGATGGTTTCTTGGTCTAACTGTGCGATCCCATAAGCCAGTTCGGCGTTAATTTCCCGTTTACACTGCGCCCCCGGAGTGGGAACAGAGGGGCCGGCTTGACAAGGGCGAATGCGACCTTTTCCCACGGATAAGTAACCGACAGCGCGATGTAAGGTAATAGCCACTTTATCTCCCATCACTTCATACTCAGGTAAGCCTCGGTTTGCTACCCATACTTGATAATTGTCTCCTGTGAATAACACAAAGTCTCCTTGATGATGGGTGGGATAGTCTAACTCCCCCGGATAAGTTTGATACCGTTCTGGATCACTTTCGGGGGTTCGTAACTGGGGCTTCTCTCGGGAAACCAGTCGAAAATGTCCATCTGCAAGTGATTCTTTAGTGGTAAAGCCTAGAGGAAGGACGGCGCGGATACGTGCATTCTCCACCGTAGATTCGTAGTTTATTTTGATGGAGATTGATTCGTGAGTATTGAGAGTAAGATCAACAGTAATTTCGAGAGTTCCCCCCTTACGAAGGG
>CAZTXK010000073.1:3164-5237 GCA_964617275.1 uncultured Dactylococcopsis sp.
GGTGTTAGCTGGTAGGTTAAGCGGAGAGTTTCTGGTTTCTGCGGATGAAATGCAGCGTTTGTTAGTTCTCCCCAAATGGGCGTAAACTCAGGAACTGGACTAAAGGAATAAGTATCTCCTTCATCTGGTTGATATTCTAACTGAAGGAAATCAGAGAATTGTGTTCCTGTAGTTTTTTCCGTGAGAGTCAGAGTGTTATTAGTAACGGTGAGTTGATAGCGTTGATTTTCCAGAGTTAAAGGTTGTTGCGTTTCTGGTTGGGGTAGAGGCTGACTGTCTTGATAAATGTGAACCAGTTGATAACCAAGCGGCGGAAGGGTAAGGGAAAACTGAATCTCATAGCGTCTTCCCCAAGTGGTTTCTAAGTAGCGCGATCGCGCTTTTGGTGCTTCCGTAGCAAGTACACTAATTTTAATGGGCTTTCCCTGACCATCACACCCTGCTAGAGATAAAGGCGGTAACGGTTCTCCCCATTCTCCATCAGGGTTCGGAAAATAAATCTCGGTTTCTACCGTATAAGTCGCTTCCCAAGGATGAGGATTAAACACAAAAACATCCGTGGTGTAATCTCCTGTTTGCTGTGGCGGAACAAAGCCTTGTTGTAATAACGTTTCTAACTGTTCGACTAGAAGCCCATCCCCAACTTGTTCAATTTGACGAAACCGATACTCATCATCATCATGCACTCCATCTACACTACAGCCACAAATATCATCATGGGCGTGATTTTTGAATAATAACCGCCACGCATAATTGAGAAAAGGACGAACATCATTTCCCCAATCTTTGCTTTCTAACCAAACACTCAGCGGTTCCACATATCGAGATAATAATTGTTGTGCAGAATGATTCTGCTGTTTCAGATACATCCGAGTCGAATAAACACTCGCTAAAATGGGCTGATCTGCATTGCCAATTAAATCTCCCTGATAGGTTTGATGAGACTGATTTTCCTGTTTAATCGCTTCCACAAATTCAGGAATGGTTCCATGGGTTAATTCAATTCCCTCTAGGGTTTCATTTAGTTGTGATAATAGCTTGGGAATTTCTTTTTGTACCGGAAGATGATCAAAGCCATTACTGAGTAAAACCGTTTCCTCAGCTTGCAAGGGAAGCATCGTTTCTAAGGCTTGTTCAATTTGTTTGTTAGCTAGATCAACCTTTACCTCATGTCCTTCAAAACGCCCAAATACACTGGGATGACCTAATGATCCCACAGGAAAATAACCTTCTCGTTCATAAATCGCTAAAACTTTTGAACCATCAGGAGATTCCCAATTAAAAATTGCCCCATGACTGGCTTTCGTTTCCGCATCCAAACCACGCATAAAAAGATAACTATCAATGTCAAATCCTTGTAAAATTTGAGGCATCTGGGCAAAATGTCCAAAGGGATCAGGAAGATACCCCACCGCCATATAATTGCCAAATTTTTGACACCAGTTGCGCCCTTCTTGTAAGTTGCGAATGACCGCTTCTCCACTAATTAAAAATAAATCTGGCATGGTAAACCAAGGGCCAATTAAAATTCGTCCTGACTGAATTAAGTTTTTCAGACGAGTTTCTTGTTCAGGGCGAATTTCTAAGTAATCTTCTAAGAGAACAGTTTGTCCATCAAGGGTAAAAGCCCGAAAATTGGGATCCGTTTCTAAAATCTCTATTAACTCATCCACCATTCGCACTAAGCGATGACGAAAGGATTGAAAGGGGAGATACCAAGCGCGATCCCAATGCGTATGAGAGACAATAATTCCCTGAATGGTTTTGGTTTTTGCAGACATTGATAATGGTTTTAATATGATTCAGTCTATTGCTTATTTTTATATCTTATCCTGAGAAACCAAGTAAGACACTTATTAGAGATCAATTATTCCTTAAAGAATTTGCTAGCCAATGTTTTAGATCCTCCTCATTTTCTAGATCAAATATTGCCCAACCTAGTCTTTCTAACTGAGAACTATTAAGATTGATGATTTCTGCTTCCGTTTGGGATGATAACTTACCTAAGCGATAAGTTAGTAAGCTAAGAATTAATTCCTGTTTACCTTCTTGTTTACCTTCTTGTTTGCCTTC
>CAZTXK010000073.1:5337-10661 GCA_964617275.1 uncultured Dactylococcopsis sp.
CCTTCCTCTTTCCAACTGGTTGTAATTTCCATAATTTCCTCCTTGATTACGGTTGATTCAATTTCCTCAAATTCTTGGTTAAATATATCTAGTTCATTTGCAGTTAAGCGCAGATAAGTATCCACAAAACCAGAGATTAGTTGCATCCGTGCTGGGTCTAGGCGTAAAGTTGCTAATAGGCGCAGACATTCTAATTTTACTCGCGGACGTTCTTCAGGTGCAATATTCATTTTTGCCATTAAGGCACAAGCAACAGGGTTATGCTGGTTTAGAAAATCTCGCCAATTTAGCTGATTTAACTGGATAACCCGATAATTAAATTGTAAGACTTGGAAATCAGGAAATTCAATTTGGTAAGCATTAATGGCTTGTTTTTTTGGGGAGTCGTAAGAAAAAATGACGATGGGATAAATGGGGAAATTAAATTTTTCATGTAGTCGCGCGAAGTAGCGAAACATTCTTTGGTTAAAGTTGCTTTGCGAGGAGGCTTGATTTTCCAGATGAATTAAAAAGTAAGAGTCTTCTCCCCGAAACTGAACTTGCGCTAATAAATCCGTTTCATACCTTTCTCCTTTGGTGACATCGGTGAAAACTTCTTTATCCTTAAATGTGACTGATTCGGGTTTGATATAGTCTAAAACTTGAGGAAAGAATAATTCAAGAAAGTCGAGAAAAAAGGTAGAAATTAATTCTTTGAATAAGCGATCATGATCAATCGATTCTTGGTTTTCCATTTTTTGATTGAGTTGTCGTCGAGTTTCTTCAATTTGCGCGATCGCGATAACTGTAGCAATCCTAAATCATACCGTTTCTAAACAGTAGCCCATCTCGCTCAGATACTTTATCACAATTTAACACTGATTGCTATAATTTGAGCAGTGTGTTTTAATGAACTTATAGATTATGCTGACTTATAAGGCAATGTATAAATTTGTAGATGAAGGAGTTCATGGAGAAGTTTTAGATTTTCCTGGAACTATGACATTTGCAGAAACTCTTGAAAATGCTCGTCAATCTTTATCAGCAGCTTTAGTTGATATGGCAGAAACGAATTTAAAAAATGGGAAATCATTGCCCCAACCTAACCCAAAAATAATTGATGCTAAATCAGATTTAGAAGAACCGATCTATCTCCTTGTAAATGCAACTTCTCATTTTAAAGTTATCCCCGACTTAGCCACGTCATGAAACGCCGAGATTTATTACAACATCTAATTCATAATAATTGTGAAATTTTACGAGAAGGAAGATCACATTCTATTATGGAAAACACAGCTAATCAAAAGCTCACTTCCGTACCTAGACAGAGAGAAATCCCTAGTTTTACAGCTTTCAGAATATGTAGGCAGTTAGAAATTCCAGAGCCATAAGGGCTAGAGTCACTTTAAAAAAAGGGACTAGCTTGAATTAAAGATAGTAAAATCCAAAAACTTAAACTAGCAAACCCAATAACAATTACCAAAAGCACTAAAAGTAATCCCCCTAAAAATAACCAGTCTGCTTTCTCTCTTCTTTCCCCAGATTCTAACTGCTTTTGGAGTAATACCATATTCCGAGAGTTGGCTTTCCAGAAGATATCAAAAATATCACCTAATCCTGGAATTAAACCACTAACTGTATCAACAATGACATTAAAAATCATGCGAATAATGGTAACGCGAGAAGCCCCAATTCGGGCTGCTTCTAATACAATGTAACCTGATAAAAACGCCCCTAAATAGTCTCCCACCCCTGGAACTAAGCCTAATAAGGGATCCACCCCTACCCGATAAGAGGTTCCGGGAATCACAATTGCATTATCTAAAAATTTACTCAGCCGTTGTACTCGCGAGTAGGCGTTGTTGGTTTGGGGAGAATCTTCTAAGAAAGGTTGACGCATTTTGAGGATATTCTGATACAATAAATACTGGATTGATTCTGTGGCGGCATAGCCAAGCGGTAAGGCAGGGGCCTGCAAAGCCTTTATCCCCAGTTCGAATCTGGGTGCCGCCTTTTCCTTAATTTTAGTCTAATCGAAGTCAAGCAGCCTTCTATCAGCGAAGGTCTAACAGTTACACCAAAGCCTCACTACAAATAATTGTTGCAACTGGTTTTTCCTGTTCCCACTTTTGGCGATCGCGCCACTCGCCCATATTATGCTGATGATAGAGTTGTTTCAGTCGCGCTATCAGTTCAGTATTAGTCAATCCTTCTCGTTTAATGGCATTTAATTCCCGTCTTAAAACATTCGTCATGGGTTGGCGAAAGGTTTTGTCTAAAAGATCAATAGTTTGGCGCGTTTCAGCATCAGAAACCGTTTCATAATAAGCCCTAAGTTCTTTACTAATATAACGCTGTCCTTGAGTTAAGTTTGTGGTGTGATCGCGTTCAGAAGCGCGATGTTGAACTTCTTGTTCAAATTGTCGTTTAATCTGCATTACAGTTGCATTATAGTTTTCAGGTAAGGATAAGGCTTTTTCTTGAGGCTGAGTTTTAAGACTTGCGAGGATTCGCGGCACTTCTCTAGAAATAATTTCCCCTGCTTCATTGAGTAGAAATAACTGTTGATAGCCTTTTAAGTCTGGGCGATTGGGATAGGTGGCTTCACAGAAAACATAACTCCCTTTATTGGTGGAAAATTTAGCCGATCGCAGTCCGTGAGGTAAATTTGCAATCCGTTCATATTCTTGGGGATTCTCTTTTTGCAATTGTCGCAGGATTTCTTCGGCTTCATTGAGATCCAAGGAGTCTTCTGGCGATTCAAATAGACTCAACTGTTGATCCTGTTCATAAATAGCATACATCGCTTCTTCATTAAGTTGTTCTTCGCGATCGAGGATGGCAGCATCTTCTCCGATGGTGTCATGAATTTCTTGGATGCGATGTTTGAGTTTTTCTCGCAGGTTTAAATTCTTCTCTAACTCGGTTTCTGGGAGAAAGTTATAGCCATAAATGACATCATGTTCGCTACCAATGCGATCAATGCGCCCAAATCGCTGAATTAACCGAACAGGATTCCAGTGCAGATCATAATTAATAATAATATTCCCATCTTGCAAGTTTAATCCTTCCGCAAATACATCAGTGGCGATCAGGGTTTGAATTTCTTCTTGTCTTTGGGCTGTCTTTTGTTCTGGGTTAGCATTAGGGGCAAATCGTCCCACAATCTGGGCTTTATTTTTATCATTGTTGTAAATGACTTCGATATCATCTCGATTCCCATTCGGGTTAAGATTGTCATAGACATATTGCGCTGTCTCGGCATATTGGGTAAAGATAAGACATTTCCCATCCTTAAAGGGAGATTGATTCAGTTTTTCCTTTAGGGTTTGTAGCTTGGTATCTTGATCGGGTGTAATCGGTTCCACTAATTCTAAAATTGTCTCAAGCAGTTTTAGATCATGTTGAATATCTCGATGTAGCGATTGGTGTTGAAAATCCTTGATCGAATACTTATCAGAAACTTGCTTTAACTGTTGGAGAATGTCGGCTTCTTCTGCTGTATTCCCTTGATTATGCAAGATCATTTCTGCATCTTCTCCCACAGGAACAAATCCTTCTTCTAAAGCGCGATCGAAATATTGATACGTCTTTAATAAACGCTTTACTGTTTTGCGAAAGGCATAAACACTGGATTCAAACCGCTTAAATAATAAAACCCGCATTAACCCACGTAAATTCGCACCAGCACTTTGTAAACTGACATAGGGTTCTTGATTACGTTTAGATTTAACGACATAATTTCCTAAGCCATAACGGGCGTAACAGAGTTCATTTTTGCTAGACTTTTTCTTTTGACGGGTACGAGATTTTCCCAAATATCCTCGCAGTTGCTGATATAACCCTTGATAGGTGTTTTCAATACTGTATTCAATTGTTCCTAGTTCTCGTTTCGGGAAAAAGCAATGGTTTCCTGCAACATGAATATAGGCGCGTCGTTTTCCTTGTAAATACTTTTCAAAGTCAAAGGGATCAACGGGGGTGTGAGTTTCAGCATCATAACCATACCAACGCAGAATATGATTGCGGGTACGACGGATGAGAATATGGGAGAGAAGATTTTGTAGTTGACGTTCTCCTTTTTCCACTTTCTGGAAGTATTGTTTAATATGAGGGGGATCAACAGGAAGATTGGTTTGTTCCTCTTGATGGAAGAGTTTAATTTGGTTATAAATATCCCAAGCTGTTTTATTCCTTGGAGTGGCGGTTAAAAAGCAACATTGTTTCCCTGAGGCAAGGAAGGTTTCCACGATTCGATAGCGTTGTGTTCCCAAATTACGCAGATTGTGGCTTTCATCAATAAGAACAAAATCGCGATCGCGATACCGAAAATCCTCTAATAACCATCTTTCCCCCTCTTCTTCACTTTCAGTTAATTGTCCCATTGATAGCACCCGTGCATTCAAATGATACACTTCGTTATAGCGTTCCCACATATTAATTAAAGAGGCTGGACATATAATGAGGGGACGGGCGCGTTGCATTTGTTCAAACCGTTTCACGATCGCTGTTCCAATAAAACTTTTCCCTAACCCCACGACATCGGAAATAAAACAACCACCGTATTCATTAATAATGTTCACCGCTTGATTAACTGCAACCTTTTGGAAGTCTGCTAGTTTTTTAGTAATCTCATCATCAGACAGAAGTTTCACTGGATTATCTTCTTCCAGTCTGTCTCGAACCAACATATATAAGGTTTTCATGTATATATCGTAGGGAGGGGTAGGCGCGATCGCCCAAGATTTCTCTATCTCTTGCATCAAGTTAGTATTAAAGTCTTCTGCTTCTTCCCACAGTTGGTTAAACCAATCCGTTAAAGCAGCATGGTTATTATTACCGTGAACTATAACGTTCAGTTCAGTATTATTAGAAATACCAGAGAGGCTAAGATTAGAAGAACCCGCGATCGCGATTCCGTTTTCGTTGCGTTCTAACAGATTCCCATTTTGGTCATAAACTTTGCCATAATCGAAAATATAGGCTTTGGCGTGGAGTCGTCCTTTGGTATAAATGCGAACCTCTAACCGCCCGTCTTCAATCATTTGGATGAGGTTTTTTACTAAGGTTTGCGCCTCATCTGTCTGATCCATCAACTCGACTGTGGAACGGATATTTTCTGCTGTTTCTTGGGCAATTTCTTTCCGAAGGCTGCGCTTAGTATAGTTTTGTTCTTCTAAGGTATCTTGAACTAATTCTAAGCGACGATAGCCTTCTGTCAGTTGATCTAAAGTTTCTTGGTTAGTGGTATTGCCAATGAGGAGACGAAGTTTTTTAATCTGATTGAGGCGAGGCGCGATCGCGCTAAATCCTGAAAGGAAAAAGTAACCCACTGCAAAATGGGC